>NZ_JAPZQM010000613.1:0-1328 GCF_027530565.1 Microcystis sp. LE19-10.1B
TTAGAATTTTATCATCAAGATATAGGAATCGGAGACGGCGTTTTGGTCTGAGATTTAATTTAATCGCTGGCATTTACAACTATGAACTTGCTTTAGGCTATCATCAAGTAGCTGAATAAGACTTTTGCAGGAGGTCTAGTAAAAACGGGCTAATGATCAGACAGGGATTGAAATTTTCCCTGGGTGCTGCTCTCTTAACGAGTTTCTTTTGGCACCGAGGAAATGTTTTAGACAACTTTGTCTATCCCGTCTTTGGCTATGTATCTGTACTGATTGAGCCATCGATGGGAGGTGCGGTCGCAACGCGCTCGCTACGCGAGATCGCCGCAGGTTTGGGGCGTTTGGGGGGAAGTGCTTTGGGGGGAATCATTGCCGCTATCCTGGTGAACGCCTACGGAATCCAAGGCTCAAGTTTTTTTGTCATTCCCTCTCTCACCTACATTTTAGCCGCCCTGATCTGTGAAACTTACCGATGGCAAGCCGCTTATTCCCAAGCCACACTACTGGGCGCTTTAATTGCCATGAGAGTGGTAGGAACATCAGCACAACAAAATATCTGGCTCTATTTGCGGTCGCAACGCGCTCGCTACGCGAGATCGCACCTCATCGATAACTGGATCGGAATCGCTGTGGGAATTGCTGTGGCCTTACTATTTTGGCCCCAGAATACTCGAGCCGATCTCAACCGGAACTTGATGGGAATCCTTCAAGATATACCGCGCTTGTTCCAAAAAATCCTCGATCGCTACCTAAAAACTGATGGAGACAAGCAGGATTATCCTCTTTCTATTGAGCAGAACGAGCTTAACTTAGTCAATCAGATTAAAAAATCAACGCAAACTAGCCTTTCAATGCTCACAAAAGGGTAATGATTCGGTAGTAGTGGCGTAGCTCTCTTGCTTACCTGGTATGGATTGTGTAAAATATTTATTAATAAAAATAATTGGAACCCGCTCAGTCTTTAAACCTCTAGCTTGATCATGACTTTTCTGATAAATATCTTTTTCTGGCTCCTGTCTGGCTTACTGAAATATCAGTCTAGCACCGAACAAAGTACCCCCTTCACCTCCGTTCCCCTGTCCTAATTGGGGCTTGCTGAATAATGGTAAAACCCTTTTAAAATAAAGCTTTTGACCTGTTAAAGTCCGATGTTAGTGCAAGAAAATAGGATTGGGACTTTCAAAAACCGGCTCTTCGTTACCCTTTATGCTAAATCAACATACAAGATGCCAAGATAACATACTTCTAACCCAAAAATTCCGAAAGTTTCTCAAGCCATAGCCTCTCCGTTTTATTAGTTTAAGTTTATTGTTGATTCCCTCGACCAC
>NZ_JAPZQM010000625.1:0-22104 GCF_027530565.1 Microcystis sp. LE19-10.1B
AATCCCTGGACTTTTTCCCTGAAAATTAGGTAATTGACCACCTGAAAATGGGTAAAACCCCACACCCCACACCCCACACCCCACACCCAACCCCCACGAAAAACGTTTTGCCGCAAACCCTAAGTAGGGCAAGGGGCAGTAGAAGCTGATGGGCAAATCGCCATTCGGAGCAATTACCGACCTGAACAAGGAAATTACAGATTTTTTCAAGCTAGGATCAAAGATTTTGTATCGAAAAATACAAAACTGGTCAAAGTGACTGTTTAGGATGGATTTTTTGAGAAGCTTAAGAACCGATTCATACGTCAAAGGAGTTTTCCATGCCCGAAACGCCACAAGAAGTCTTGAAAATGATTCAGGACAACAATATTAAGATTATCGACCTGAAATTTATTGATATGCCAGGTATCTGGCAACATTGCTCGTTCTACTACGATCAAATCGATGAAAGCTCTTTCAGCGATGGTGTTGCCTTCGATGGTTCCAGTATTCGCGGTTGGAAAGCAATTAACGAATCCGATATGGCCATGGTTCCCGATCCCACCACTGCTTGGATCGATCCCTTCTACAAAGAACCTACCCTAAGCATGATCTGTAGCATCAAAGAACCGAGAACCGGTGAATGGTATAGCCGCGATCCTCGCTCTATTGCTCAGAAAGCGATCGATTATCTTAGCACTACCGGTTTAGGTGATACCGTATATTTTGGACCGGAAGCGGAATTTTTCCTCTTTGATAGCGCTCGTTTCGACCAAACCGCCAACTCGGGCTATTACTACATGGATAGTGTCGAAGGTCGTTGGAATAGCGGTAAAGACGAAAAAGACGGAAATCTTGCCTATAAACCCGCCTACAAACAGGGTTATTTTCCCGTTAGTCCCACCGATACCTCTCAAGACATTCGCACGGAAATGCTCTTAACCATGGCCGACTGCGGAGTTCCCATCGAAAAACATCACCATGAAGTCGCTACTGGTGGTCAAAACGAGTTAGGGATTAAATTCTCTACCCTAGTACGGGCTGCCGACTACTTGATGACCTATAAATACTGCATCAAGAACGTGGCCAAGAAATACGGTAAAACCGTCACCTTTATGCCTAAACCCATCTTTGGTGATAATGGTTCCGGGATGCACGTTCACCAGTCTATCTGGAAAGATGGTCAACCCCTGTTCGCTGGGGATAAATACGCCGGACTTAGCCAAATGGCACTGCACTACATCGGTGGTTTGCTTAGACACGCTCCCGCACTCTTAGCTTTAACTAACCCCACCACCAACTCTTACAAGCGTCTCGTCCCCGGTTTTGAGGCCCCTGTAAACCTGGCTTACTCCCAAGGTAATCGCTCCGCTTCGATTCGGATTCCTTTATCGGGAAGCAACCCGAAAGCCAAACGTTTAGAATTCCGCTGTCCTGACGCGACTTCTAACCCCTACCTCGCTTTTGCAGCTATGCTCTGTGCCGGTATCGATGGGATTAAAAATCAAATTGAACCGGGGGAACCTCTCGATGTGGATATCTACGAACTCAGTCCCGAAGAATTGTCAAAAATACCCTCTACCCCCGGTTCTTTAGAAGCAGCTCTGGAAAGTCTCGAAAAAGATCACGCTTTCTTGACCGATTCTGGTGTCTTTACCGAAGACTTTATCCACAACTGGATCACCTACAAGCTCGATAACGAAGTTAACCCGATGCGCTTACGTCCTCACCCCTACGAGTTCTCTCTCTACTACGATGTCTAAGGTTTGATTGACCAATCATTAATACTAGGGGAGGCTTTTGTCTGCCCTTTTTTTTCCGAATCAGCAAGTCAGTCCCGATGAAAAAATTTTCACCACCGCAGATGAAAGAGGTTTCCTTCCCCACACCCCAACCCCCAGGAAACACTTTTTGCCGCAAACCCTAGTATAATCCCTTGCTGCCAATTAAGTAGGGAGGCACAATTATTTGTAGGATGGGTTAGCGGTAGCGTAACATAATCGGGCGTTGGGTTTCATGCTTCAACCCAACCTACGTTCATCTTATATTTAATTCCACCCACCCACTTAGCATAAAATAGGATTAATTGACCAGAATTTTGGGGCGATAGTTTATGGAACGCGGGTTATTGTGGACACCTTTATTAATTCTATTTATTTGGTTGGCTTGGAGTGGTTGGAATGAATACCAAAAAGTGGAAATCTATCGATCATGGGCGGAAAACTTCGAGCGAGCTAAGTATGATATATATTCTGTCTTAGGTCAAAAAGATAAAATTATCACTTGGGGAAAGCCAACTCGTAAGGGAGTCATAAATTTACAAACTTTTTCCCTAGAGGAGGTCAAAGAAATCCGTCTGTTAGTTAATAATCAAGTGGTGGATTTAGATGCTCTTCCCCCCCAAGGTTCCCCTTGCCTAGAATTTATTTTTAAAGAGCGATCGCCTGAAAGAATTCCCTTTACTGAAGTTGAATTAGCCAGTCGGTGGGCGAAATTTTTACAACAACAAATCTTAATTTAATGGCGATAATTTCTAGCGCAATCTTCCTGATCGCAGGATACCGACAACTAACCATAAACCGATAAAACTAGCTGTAGCAAATAATACGGTACTAATAATAGTTAATTGCCGAGATTGGGTGCTGGCCGTAACAATAGCAGCCCCGATAATTAAGGAACCAATAATCACACTAAAAGCTAGTCGATTGGCGGAATTATCTAAACTGCGACGGAGATTATCTAAGTCGCGAATTTTCAGATTAACATTTAAAGTTTCCGAGGTTAAACCATCTAGTAAAACTTCGATTTGACGGGGAGATTTCAGGGAAAAAGATTTCAAGTCTAAAACTGTTCTTAGGGCAGTTTGTAGGGGAGTGCTACCGATTAACTGTTGTTCAAGAATATTAGTTAATAGCGGTTTGACTTCTTCTAGGATATTAATATCAGGATTAAATTTTCGGGCAGTTCCTTCTAGATTAGCGAGACTTTTGGCAAATAAACCTAAATTACCCGGAAGTTTAATTCTATTGCGACGGGCAATTTGCAAAAGTTCATAAACCACCTCACTAAAGTTAATTTGATTTAAATTGAGGTTATAATATTTTCGCAACATCCGCTCATAATCCACCTCTAATTGTACTAAAGTAATCGGCACGACTGACTCGGATAGTTTAATAGTTAGTTGACTGCATCTTTTGGCATCTAAGTCAACAATTGCCAATAACAATTCTGTTAAAATTTGTTGAGTTTGTGGGTCTAATCTGCCCACCATGCCACAGTCAATTAAAGCCACTCTACCATCATCAAGATAGAAAATATTACCCGGATGGGGATCGGCATGAAAGAAGCCATCAATATAAATTTGTTGAAAAAATGACCGAAACAAAATCCGAGTTATTTCGGTTTTTCTTTGGGAAATTGCTTGCTCAGTTGCTGGTCTAGAAACATCGGCCTCTAAAATTTGTTTTCCTTCTAACCATTCTAACACTAATAGCCTGGAATTAGTTAAGTGCCAATAAATTTTAGGAATAACTAACTGTTTGGGTTCTGACCACCGACTCTGGGTTAAATTATAGCGTAATTGGTCAGTATAATGACCTTCTTGGGTAAAATCTAATTCCGCATTGACTGCTTTAATAAACTCCTCTGCTAAGTCAACAACGTCGTAACTTTGACCAAATTCTGTGAGGGCAACTAAATCAGCAATTACCTTAATTAAGGCACTATCTTGGGCAACAATTTTTTCGATTCCAGGACGCAAGACTTTAATCGCTACTTCCTCCCCAGATAATAAAGTTGCCCGATGAATTTGCCCGATTGATCCTGCGGCAATCGGTTGGGGATTAATATACTTAAATACCTCTTCGATCGGTTTGGCTAACTGTTCGGTGATGACTATTTCTATATCCGTCCAAGCAACGGGAGGAACTTGCGCTTGTAGGGCAGTTAAAGCCTCGATATAATTAGCAGGTAGCAGATCGGGACGGGTACTAAGTAACTGTCCCAATTTGACATAAAAAGGACCCAATTCCACGAGGATTTTTTTGAGAACTTCTGGGGTGGGAATCTGGGGATTTTCTGCTTTTCCTAGGGTTAAAACCCCGCGCATATAGTCCCAACCGTTGCCGAGAACTATCTCAAGGATTTCTTTTTGTCTTTGACTGGTTTGGGGGAGTGAGAACACGGTATTATCAGTTATCAGTTATCAGTGATCAGTTATCAGTGGGGAAGTTATCAGTTATCAGTTATCAGTGGGGAAGTTATCAGTGATCAGATTTGAGTTTTAAGTGAGCAGTATTAAGTAGGTAGGCGTTAAAAATTATCAAATACCCCCCTTATCAAGGGGGGACTAAGGGGGGATCGACACCCCCCTTATCAAGGGGAGCAGGGGGGATCAGAGACAAAATCTATCTTCAATTTAATTATAACTACTTACTTAAATAGAGGTTTCCTACTGTCTTTTCACTGATTACTGTTTACTGATTACTGAAAAAGCTGGTAACTAATATCGATCCTATAACAATTTCTTTAATTTGGGATCGGTTTGTAATTGCTTGAGAACTTGTTTAATATCTTGGGTACGATCTTTGTGGACAACGAGAGTTGCTTTACCGTCGCGAACAATTACCAGATCTTTTAAACCAATAGTAACGATCACTTCTTCCTCATCACTAGCATAGATAATAGCCCCCTCCGTATCCAAACCGACATGATTGGCCAGTTCAATATTTTTGCCCTTTGCTTCTAGTAATCTTTCCAGAGAATTCCAATCTCCCAGATCATCCCAACCGAAATTAGCGGGTAAAACGTAAGCGAGTTGGGTTTTTTCCATCAAAGCATAATCGATACTTTTTTTCTCTAAATCCTCATAGGCAGCGATGCCCCGATCGATCAGAGGTTGTAAAATATTATTAGCGTGGGTTTTTAGCTCCTCTAAAACCACTTGTCCCTGAAAGATAAACATTCCGCTATTCCAGCTAAAAAGTCCCGTTTCTAGGAATTTTTCGGCCGTGGTGCGATCAGGTTTTTCCGTAAAACGACTCACTTTATAGACGGGTAAACCATTAAATTCGCCCTGATTTTCTCCCTGTTCAATATAACCGTAACCGGTGGAGGGATAATCGGGTTTAATTCCTAAAGTAACGATCGCTTTTTGGCTGACGGCCACTTCTACGGCCGCTTTTAAAGTGTTAATATAAGCCTCTTGATTACCAATATAATGATCGGCAGGAAAAAAACCGATCGCCACTTCCTTACCATAACGTTTTATCACTTCTAAAGTCGCCCAAGTCACAGCCGGGGCCGTATCCTTGCCCACCGGTTCCACTAATAGGTTACTCTCCGGTAAATCGGGCAGTTGTTCGCGGACACCATCAGCGATCGCACTAGCGGTAATTACCCAGAGATTTTCCCAACCTGCCCCTAAAGATAATAGACGATCGGCCGTTGCTTGTAAAAGACTGCGACCACTACCATCAAGACAGAGAAACTGTTTCGGACGCGCTAGACGACTGAGGGGCCAAAAACGTTCCCCTTTACCCCCGGCGAGAATGACTGGAACAAGCGACTGATTCATAAAAAATTGACACTTATCGGTTAAGCTGAACCGATTGTATCAGACGGCAGCGAGGGGTGAGCGTTTTCCTGACTCAAAGCTAAAAAGCGGGCAAATAACCCGCTTTCTAGCAAAAATAACCGAAATATTACGATTAGAAATTCATTTCGGCCGCTTGTACTGTTTCCACTTGTTTTTTCTTAATAACTAAGAGGATTTGGCAGAGCATAATACCACCGAGGAATAAAACTAATCCTTTGATCCGGCCGGGATTTTGTAGGACAACTTCCGTCTCTTTTTGACCAAAACCGCCAACATTGGGGTTACTGGTTAAAAATTGTCCCACTTCGATCACTTGACCTTCCGAGACGATTAACTCAGGACCTGCGGGAATATTTTCCACCACGGGGCCAGCTTCAGAAGTGATGGTGACTTCATAACCACCGGCTTCGGTTTTGCTGATCTGGCTAATTGTACCTGCGGTAGAAGCTTTGAAGGCGTTATTATTGCTGGGTTCACCGGTGGGGTACACTTGACCGCGACCACGATTGGCCCCTAAATGCACAGCATATTTACCGAAGTGAATACCTTTATTTTGGCTAGGATCGGGGGCCAGGACGGGGAAAACGATTTCTTTGTATTGATCACCGGGTAAGGGGCCGACGATAACCACGTTATCTTGACCTTCTTTGTAGGATTGGAAATAGACTCCACCGAGTTTTTCCTGCATTTCTTCGGGAATGCGATCGGGGGGCGCGATTTTAAAACCATCCGGTAGCATTAAGACTGCACCGACGTTTAAACCCCCCTTCGATCCGTCTCCTAACACCTGTTGACTGGCGGGATCGTAGGGGATTTTTACCACTGCTTCAAAGACGCTATCGGGTAATACCGAGTGGGGGATTTCAATTTCGGCGGGTTTTTGGGCTAAATGGCAGTTCGCGCAGACAATCCGACCTGTGGCCTCTCTGGGGGTTTCCGGGGCGGTTTGTTGCGCCCAAAAAGGATATGCTTGGGCAGATTGGGGGTTAATGACATCGCTGGTTAGGAGTAGGGAAACGGTAGCGATCGCCACGAGGACGGCTTTCACTAGGGCCTGTCTGTGGACTTGCGGGAAGCTTAAAAAGTTGAATGTTCTCATCTCTATCGGTTGAATAATTCCAAATCTCGTCACATTGAATAATCTAGGACCACCAGGGTTCTTCGCCGGTGCGGAAGTCGGTTTCCGTCCAAGTGGAGAAGACGACTTTATCATTATCGGTGACGTTGGCATGGGCGAGGGCTAAGGATAGAGGCGCTGGACCGCGAACTACTTTTCCTTCGGCATTGTACTGGGAACCGTGGCAAGGACACATGAATTTTTCTTCGCTGGCATTCCAAGGCACCACACAACCTAAGTGGGTGCAGACGGCGTTAATTCCGTAGTTGGCCAGGGTTTTGTCCTCTTGGACGACTAAATAGGTGGGGTCGCCTTTTAAGCCTTGGGCTAAGGTGCGATCGCCAGGGTTATGGCTTCCCAGAAATTGACTGACAATCACATCATTACCGAGGGCATCTTTAGCGGTGACACCGCCACCCGTACCACCGGCCGAGGGGGGAATAAAATACTTAACAATCGGATACAAAGCCCCCGCTGCTACTCCGGTAATTGTACCAAAGGTCAACAGGTTCATAAATTGACGACGACCCAAATCGGGAACATCTGTACCGGAAACTTGACTCATTGCTCCTTATCTCCAAATGTAAATTTTTGTAAACTAATTCTCATCTAAGGGCGATTTTGTGCATCTCGATCAAGACGAAAACCCAGAGCTTAAAGAAGGTTTACAAGGGCTTTATTAGATTATTACAGATATTGAGTCACGGACAATTGCCACGGCAAAGCTGCGTCAAATGCGATCGCTGTTTGATCGCTTTTGCCGAGATGAGAAACCGCGAACATCGAAAGAATCTTAAAAAATTTGATCCAATAGAAAAGTTAAGTCCCCATATACCTTTAACTTAAGTTAGTAGCCAAGAATACAATGATTTCAAGTCATGCCTACTGGCTGGTACAGGGAAAAGTCTTGCATAAATAGATTACTTAACTCAATTTGTCAAGGCTGGGATTACTTTCAATGCTTGGTATAAAAATTTTTATTTATCTCTATCATCTTTAACCCATGAAATTAGCTGATATTCTCAAAGACTCAAGTTATAAGTTGTCCCAGTTTACACCGACGGAAATTGAGCAATTAGAGCAGGCAATTACGCTTAAAAAGACGAAAAATGGGGAAGCTCCCTATACAATTTGCTTAGTACGGAAAAAAGAGATTAAACTTACCCCAGAAGAAGCGATTAGACAATTATATTTAAGGGTTTTAAGCGATCGCTTACATTATCCTCTCAGTCGCATTCAGGTGGAGTATGGGGTGAATTTTGGCAGAGAGGTAAAACGAGCAGATATTGCGGTGATGGACAAAGATCGCCTGAACACAGTTTATATTTTGGTAGAGGTAAAAAAACCCAAACTCAAGGAAGGAAAAGCACAACTACGTTCCTATTGTAACGGCACAGGTTCGCCGATGGCTGTCTGGACGAATGGCGATCAGATTTCCTATTATCAACGCAAAGATCCCAATTATTTTGAAGATATTCCAGATATCCCTAACTCTAATCAAACCCTAGCAGATATTCTCCAGATTAAGTTCACTTTAGATGATTTAATCGCCAATGATAAGTTAGTCAAAGAAAATAAATCTCTGAAAACGCTAATCGAAGAAATGGAAGATGAGGTATTAGCAAATGCGGGGGTAGATGTCTTTGAGGAATTATTTAAACTGATTTTTGCCAAGCTCTATGATGAATGGTATTCTGGACAGGGGAATCGACGTTCTACTCGTTCTCTGGAGTTTCGTAATACAGGACAAACAGAAAGCGCATTAAAAACAAAAATTCAGGATCTTTTTGACAAAGCTAAGAAAAAATGGCCAGGGGTATTTAGTGAGGATGCCAAGATTAGTCTCACACCTTCTCACTTATCGGTTTGTGTGTCATCCTTAGAAAATGTGAAGCTATTTAACTCCAATTTGGATGTAATTGATGAAGCATTTGAGTATTTAATCAATCAAAGCAGTAAAGGGGAAAAAGGACAGTTTTTCACCCCTCGTTATGTGATTGATATGTGTGTGAAGATGCTTAACCCCCAAGAAGATGAATATATGATTGATACTGCAGCCGGTTCCTCGGGGTTTCCAGTACATACAATCTTTCATGTTTGGCGGCAGATTCTAGAGGATGAGGGATTAGAAGTAAGTCATTTATTTTCATTGGAAGAAAAGCCACCCCGTTGTAAGGAATATGTGGAAGAAAAGGTGTTTGCTATTGATTTTGATGAAAAAGCGGTAAGGGTAGCACGAACCCTCAATCTGATTGCTGGAGATGGACAAACAAACGTACTACATTTAAACACTCTAGATTATGAATTATGGGATGAGGTGACGCAACAGGAAGAATGGGATGATGTTTATCATGAAGGTTTCAGACGCTTGAAAAAACTGCGTCCAAAGGGAAGTCCAGACTATAGGGAGTTTCAATTCGATATTTTGATGGCAAATCCACCTTTTGCGGGTGATATCAAAGAAACGCGCATGATTGCTCGTTATGACTTAGCAAAAAAGCCTAACGGTAAATGGGAAACTAAGGTAGGACGCGATATTTTATTTATTGAGCGCAATCTAGACTTTTTGAAACCGGGGGGAAGAATGGCGATAGTTTTACCCCAAGGACGCTTTAATAATTCTTCTGATAAGAATATTCGGGATTTTATTGCCGAAAGATGTCGAATTTTGGCAGTGGTGGGATTACATGGTAATACTTTTAAACCCCATACAGGAACAAAAACCTCGGTGTTATTGGTGCAAAAATGGAATGATGATCCCAAAATAGGCGCACTTTGTCCTCGTCAGGATGATTATAATATCTTTTTTGCGACGATGCAGAAGTCAGGCAAGGATAATTCTGGAGAAAAAGTTTATGTTAAAGGGTCTGATGATTCGGGGGATTTTCTCTTAGATAAACATAATCATTGGATTGTGGATCATGATCTTTTTAATCATGATGGATTAACGGAAGATGGTATCGCTGAGGCTTTTATTGAGTTTGCTAAAAAGGAGAATTTAAGTTTTTTTGAGATCCCCCCGGCTAACGCCACCCCCCTTAATAAGGGGGACAGGGGGGGAGCTTTTGATGCGGTTAAATATCAGCAGTTAATGGATAGGTTGGAAGCAACAGAAATTTCATTTATTCAGGTACTTGAGCATAATATTAATTTTCGATTTGATAGTGAGTTTTTTAAAAGAAAATACTTTCAGATTGAGGACAAAATTAATGAATTACCCCAATCTATGAGACTGAGTGAAACACAACCTATAATTATTCATCCAACAGAAATTAAGCGAGAGTATGTAGAAGATGATTTATCAGGAGTCTTGTTTTTTAGAACTCAAAACTTACGTCCGTTAAGAGTCGATTTATCGAATCAGGTATATATATCTCTAGAAGATGCGGAAAAATTATCTAAGAATGAAATAAAAAAAAATGATATTCTGATCACAAGAACTGGTGCAAATTTTGGAGATACTTTAATTTTTAATGAGGAAATACAAGCGATTGCATCATCTCACGTTTTGATCTTAAGAAACAAAATAATTAACCAGTCATTTCTAGCAGTTTTTCTAAATACTATTTATGGAAAAGAGCAAATTAACAAGGGGATGTATGGAGGCGTACAGCCTGAAGTAGCACCTTACTACTTAAAAAATATTCTTTTTCCCGTTCTGTCTGATTACTTTCAGAAAATAATAGAACGGTTAGTCAATCAATCATCTATAGAAGTGAAAAAAAGTAAAATAATCTACCAACAAGCTGAAGATTTACTATTAACAGAACTTGGTTTAAAAGATTGGCAACCCACCGAAGAAAGCATCGCAGTTAAAAGTTTTTCTGAGTCTTTTTTGTCTTCTGGACGCTTGGATGCTGAGTATTATCAACCGAAATATGATGAAATTGATAATTATTTTAAGGATTTCAAATTGATAAAAATTCGTGATTTAATTAATTACCCTGTTTCTAGTGGTGCAACTCCTAAAGCGGGTGGTGATGATTATACAGATGAAGATGATGGCATTCCTTTTATAAGAGCAGTTGATCTCAAAGATGGAGAAGTTGACACAAATAACTTTATTTTTATTAAAAGATATGTTCATGATCTCACCTTGAAAAAAACAAAAGTCAAGAAAAATGATGTACTTTTTTCAATCGCTGGTACGGTAGGAAGATGTGCTATTTTTGATCATGATTTTGAAGCCAATATTAATCAAGCTGTTTCTATTTTAAGGTTTGACGAAGCTCAAGTTAAAAGACTCTATTTAATTGTCTTTTTTAACTCTGAAATAGGCAAAATATACGTTTCCAAGTATGCTCGTCAGGGTTTGCAAACCAATCTAAACTTGAATGAAGTATCTGACCTTAGAATTCCTATATTAGATTATAATCTTCAAGGAGAAATCAGCAAAAAAGTACAAGATAGCTTTGATATTAAAGCAAAATCCAAACAACTCTTAGAAATTGCTAAAATAGGAGTAGAAAAAGCAATAGAAACCGACGAAGAAACGGCAACCGCTTGGATAAACCAACAACTAGAAAGCTTGGGAGTAAACCTAATCTGATGAACACAAAAATAAATCTACCAATGGAACAAATTAAAGGATTTTGTCAAAAGTGGCAAGTCACCGAGTTGGCATTATTTGGTTCAGTTTTACGCGAAGATTTCCGTTCAGATAGCGATATTGATATTTTAATTACCTTTTTCCCAACTGCTAAACGAGGTTTAACCGAAACCCTACAAATGCGAGATGAACTGCAAGCAATTTTCAACCGAAAAGTAGATTTAATTGTGAAAGCAGCACTCAAACGGAGTGATAACTGGCTAAGATGTAAAAACATTTTAGAATCAGCACAGATTATATATGCCTCATTGTAAATGCTATCAGACGTATTTTGCGCTATACTGATGGAAAAATAAATTAACAGAACTTTTGAAAGCGATCGCACCCTTACTCTAAGAGTGCTTTAAAAGCAAAATCCAAAGAACTATTAGAAATTGCTAAAATAGGAGTAGAAAAAGCGATAGAAACCGATGAAGAAACGGCAACCGCTTGGATAAACCAACAACTAGAATCCTTAGACATTTCCCCCCTTTTTAAGGGGGGTAGGGGGGATCAATGAACCTTTTTAAGGGGGGTAGGGGGGATCAATGAACCTAAACAACAGCGACTTTCATCTACCTTATAATACTGCCCTAGTAGCCAGAGCGAAAGAACTGCGAAAGAACATGACCTTAGCAGAGAAAAAGCTGTGGTATTCCTATCTAAAAAATTTCAAATTCAAAGTCCTAAGACAACGCCCCATTGATCATTTCATTGTTGATTTTTATTGCCCTAGCCTCAAACTTGTGATTGAAATTGATGGAGATACTCACTTTACGGATGAGGGAAAAGCCTATGATAAAGAGAGAACTGCGCGATTAGAAAGCTATGGATTAAAAGTTATTAGATTCACGAATTCGCAGGTATTAAGAAATTTTGAGGCGGTTTGTGAGCAGCTAAATCTTTCGATCCCCCCTTAATCCCCCCTTAAAAAGGGGGGAAAATTTAACGCCTAAGCGATAGAAACCGATGAAGAAACGGCAACCGCTTGGATAAACCAACAACTAGAAAGCTTGGGAGTAAAACTAATCTGATGAACACAAAAATAGAACTACCCTTGATTTTTACCAGAGGTATATTTTTAACGGGAGAGGATGTCAACCCTCACTGCTAGACTCAACAGTATGGCCGACTTCGCTGATCCATTGGGCAATTTCTGCGGGGGATGCGGTGGTTTCTACCGTGACGATTTTATTGGCTACATCCACCGATATTTGGGCTGCTGGTTGCTGATTATTAATCGCTTTAGTAATGGTATTAGCGCAACCTTCACAGGCAATACTAGGCACTTTTAGGGTAATTGTCATTGTTGTAACTCCAGTAACTTTATAGCTAAAAACTAGCATAAATTGTCAGGGGTAGCTGATTTTTTAAGAGTTTATTTACCATTTCAGCACTGCCGCTTCGATCCCCTGTTCCCGACGCAGTTGACTATCTTTTTCTAGCCATTGAATGACCTGTTTATGGGTTAGTTCTTCTAGGGTTACTCCCGTATCTTCGGCGATTATTTTTAGTAAGCGTAGGGAAGAAATCGTTAAACGAGTCAGGAATTTTTCGGGAGAAGTTAAGAGGGCAGCGTCCACATCTGCGGATTCTTCTGGGGTTAAAAATTGTCTGTTTTCGATCATAGTTTTATTTGGTTTCCATCCAATTGTCACCAGCTTTAATTTCTACCAAGAGAGGGATCGTCAAGGAGACAGCTTCTTCCATAGTAGTCTTGATTTTTGACTCTAGGGATGGCCATTCTTCCCTCGGTACTTCCAAGACTAATTCATCATGGACTTGCAGCAGTAATCTCGCTCGATAATTTTGCAGTACCTCAGCCAATTTTACCATCGCTACTTTAATAATATCAGCACTGGAACCCTGAATGGGGGCATTAGCAGCCGATCTTAATAATTGTGCTTCCTCGTTGTTGAGTTTGAGGCTATCTAAATCGATGTCGTGTAAGGACAGTCCCCGCAGTCTTTTTAAGAGGGGATTATCGAAGTTAAAATAACGTCTTCTGCCCAAAATTGTTTCCACATATCCCTGAGCGATCGCTTGTTTTTTGCTATTCTCTAAATACTCAAATACTTGGGCATAACGTTGATGATATTTTTCAATAAATTTTCTGCCCTGTTCTACGGTTAATTTCGATTCACGGGCGAATTTTTGCGCTCCCATGCCATAAATAACCCCGAAGTTAATTGTTTTTCCTAAACTGCGTTCTTCTGGGGTAATTTCCCCTTTATCAAAGAGCAATTGAGCGGTGACTTTATGAACATCTTGATTACTACGATACGCTTCTAATAAAACTGGTTCTTGGCTGAGATGAGCGAGAATTCTTAACTCGATTTGTGAGTAGTCCGCTGATACTAATAAGTAACCATCTTCGGGAATAAAAGCTTGACGAATTCGTCTGGAAAATTCACTGCGAATGGGTATATTTTGCAGGTTAGGATTGGAGGATGATAAGCGTCCGGTGCTGGTGATGGTTTGATTAAAATCTGTATGTACTCTTGCGGTTTTTGGTTCGGCTAATTTCGGTAAAGCATCCACATAGGTGGATTTTAATTTGGATAAGGTGCGATGTTCAAGGATATAATCAACTAAGGGATGATCTCCTTGTAGTTTCTCTAAAACACTTTGATCGGTAGAGTAACCTGTTTTAGTTTTTCTGGATTTTTTGCGATTGAGTGCCAATCGATCGAAGAGGATTTCACTTAACTGTTTAGGAGAGCTAAGATTAAAAGTTTCTCCGATAGATTCATAGGCTTTTTTTTCTATGTCTGCTAAGTCTCTTTCTAGTTGCTGGGACAAGTTTTTTAGATAATTGACATTAATTTTTATACCATAATTTTCCATCTGCCACAGCACCATGACGAGGGGAGATTCTACTTCTGAGAATAATTGATATAAAGAGGGAATTTTAGTTAATTCTGCCTGTAATTTTTCTCGAAGTAAATAGGTAGCGTAGGCATCTAATCCACAGTAGTTGGCAGTGGTGGAGATATCTAAATCAGCGATGGTTTTTCCCCCAGGAATACCGAGACTTTTATAACTAAGGGAAGTGATACCGTCCAAATAGCGATCGCATAAATCTTCGAGATTATGAGTTAGTTCGGGATGGAGGACATAACTAGCCACCATAGTATCAAAAACTAGACCTTTAACGGTAATTCCTTGATGATAAAAAACATCAATATCAAATTTCGCATTCTGGAAGACTTTCGGATAATTATCACCCGCTAAAATTGGGCGTAATTTTTCGAGGACTATCTCTAGATTTAAATTATCACCGCTCTGGTGGCCGATAGGAATATAGGCCATAGCATTTAATTCTTTTCCCCAACAGCAACCGATCCCGACCAATTTGGCTACACGAGGATTTAAATCCGTGGTTTCGGTATCCCAAGCGACAGGAAAATGTGGATTAGTGAAAGTTGTTAATTTTGCCAGTAAAGCATCTAACTTAGGAAGAGTATCAATAATTTCCGGAGCAATTAGAACCGGTGGAGAAATAGGGGGTAAATCAAACAGAGACAATTGATTAGAATCAGCATCGCTAGTTAATTCTAGGGTAGGAGTGCCACCTAGATACTGTTGAATTTGATCGAGTTTCTGGAGAATTTTCTTTAACTCCAATCTTTCCAATAAAGCTTTAACTAAACGCCGATCAAAACCTCGGAGGCGAAATTTCTCCTCTTCGAGGCTAACGGGGGCATCAAGGGCAATTTTGGCCAAATAGCGAGAACTTTCGGCGGCGGGTTTTCCCTCTAATAATTTAGTTTTTACCATTCCCTTGATCGATTCCAGATTGGTATATATATCCTCTAAGTTATCGTATTTTTTTAATAAATCTATCGCTGTTTTTTCGCCAATTCCGCGCACCCCGGGTATATTATCAGACTTATCACCGCAAAGAGCTTTAAAATCTACTACCTGTTTTGGTGTCACCCCTAACTTTTCCGTGACAGCTTGGGAATTAAATTCTGTATAACCCTGTCCCGATGTACTTTTGACCGCATTAATATCCAGATAGAGAACCGTGGTTTTTTTCTCCTCATCTACCAATTGGAATAAATCTCGATCGCCTGTTAAAATCTTGACTGTATAACCATTATCGCCGGCCTGTTTTGCCAAAGTTCCTAAAACATCATCTGCTTCATAACCCGGAGAAGTCACAATAGGAATATTCATCGCTGCCAAGAGACTTTGGAGATTAGTTAAATCGGGGCGAAATTCTTCGGGAGTCTCTTGCCGATTCGCCTTATAATTGACATCAGCTTCATGGCGAAAAGAAGGAGCGGCTAAATCAAAAGCGACCGCTAAATAAGTGGGTTTTTGAGTTTCTAGTAACTGCATCAGAGAGTTTAAAAACCCAAAACAAACACTGGTGGGAATGCCGCTAGAAGTACGCAGAGGACCAGAACGAGACTTAGCAAAGGCATAATAGGCACGAAAAGCCAAAGAATGCCCATCAATCAGGATAAATAGCTTATTTTGCTCGCCACTGTTCATAATCTAGCCTCAAATTTGCGTGTTATTTCCATTTTAAGGATTACCGAGCCATTATTCAGCCCTTAGCCTTGAATCGGCGATCGCTGATCACTGATCACTGATACTCAACACCCCGTCAAAAAAAATATTTGCCAAAAAACCAGCGTAAGGGTATTTTAAGAATAATTTTATATGTTTACTTTGCGATTACATGAGAATCCTAGTTACGGGTGGTGCAGGTTTTATCGGTTCCCATCTAATCGATCGCTTGATGGAACAGGGTCATGAAGTGATCTGTCTGGATAACTTCTACACAGGGACGCGCAGAAATATCGTTAAATGGCTAGGAAATCCTTATTTTGAGCTAATTCGTCACGATATCACCGAGCCGATCCGTCTAGAAGTCGATCAGATTTATCACCTGGCCTGTCCCGCTTCCCCAATTCACTATCAATATAACCCCGTAAAAACGATTAAAACCAATGTTTTAGGGACTATGTATATGCTAGGCCTAGCTAAAAGGGTAAAAGCGCGATTTTTGCTCGCTTCTACCTCAGAAGTCTATGGCGATCCCGATGTGCATCCGCAAACGGAAGAATATCGAGGTAATGTCAACTGCATCGGACCGCGTTCCTGTTATGACGAGGGTAAACGGGTAGCGGAAACCCTGGCTTTTGAGTATTATCGGGAGCATAAAGTCGATATCCGGGTGGCCCGGATTTTCAACACCTACGGCCCGCGAATGCTGGAAAACGATGGTCGAGTGGTGAGTAATTTCGTCGTACAAGCTTTGCGCGGTCAACCCCTAACGGTTTATGGTCAAGGTTCCCAAACCCGCAGTTTTTGCTATGTTTCTGACTTGGTGGAAGGGTTAATGCGTTTGATGAATGGGGATTTTATCGGACCGGTTAATTTAGGCAATCCCGACGAATACACAATTCTGGAATTAGCACAAGTGATCCAAGGCATGATTAATCCCGAGGCGGAATTGGTCTATCAACCACTGCCGGAAGATGATCCCAAGCAACGACAACCGGATATCACTCGTGCTAAAACTTATCTGGATTGGAGTCCAACTATTCCTCTAAGTCAGGGTTTAAAAATGACGATCGAGGATTTCCGTTCTCGTCTAAGCTAATCCCTAATCAATAAATTTAACCTAATTGTCACTGGAGTGATTATCATGCGTGTTTGTGTTATCGGAACGGGTTATGTGGGTTTAGTCACTGGGGTTTGCCTAGCACATATCGGCCATCATGTTATCTGTATTGACAACAATGAAGAAAAAGTCAAATTGATGAAATCGGGACAATCCCCCATCTATGAACCGGGGTTATCGGAATTAATGCAGTCTTCGGCAGCCTCCGGCAATCTGGAATTCTCCGCGGATCTAGAAGCGGGAGTTAAACACGGCGAAATCCTCTTTATCGCTGTTGGTACACCAGCACTACCCACTGGAGAAAGTGACACCCGTTATGTGGAAGCGGTGGCCCGGGGTATTGGGGCCCATCTCAACGGTGGTTATAAAGTAATCGTCAATAAATCTACCGTTCCCATCGGTTCCGGGGATTGGGTACGGATGATCGTCCTCGATGGAGTGGCCGAGAGACAAAAAAATCTCGTGGCCGCTGGTGGCGGTATTAGTACACTAGAACGCATTGAAGCGGAATTCGATGTGGTCAGTAATCCCGAATTTTTACGGGAAGGTTCAGCGGTTTATGATACTTTTAACCCCGATCGCATTGTTTTAGGCAGTAATAACCCGAAAGCCATCGAAATGATGAAGGAATTGTACGCGCCTTTGGTTAAACGCCAATTCGCTGAGGATACCTCCTTGCCTCCCGTTCCCGTAGTCGTTACGGATCTCAGTTCGGCGGAAATGATTAAATACGCCGCTAATGCCTTCCTAGCCACCAAAATTAGCTTTATTAACGAAGTAGCTAACATCTGCGATCGCGTGGGAGCCGATGTCACCCAAGTGGCTAAAGGTATCGGTTTAGATTCCCGTATCGGCAGCAAATTCCTCTCGGCCGGGATCGGTTGGGGGGGTTCCTGTTTCCCCAAAGATGTGTCAGCTTTGGTGCATACCGCAGAAGACTACGGTTACGAAACGGAATTACTCAACGCCGCTATCAATGTTAACAAACGTCAACGGACAATCGCGATCGAAAAACTGCAACAGGAATTAAAAATCCTCAAGGGTAAAACCGTCGGTTTGTTGGGATTAACTTTTAAACCCGATACCGATGATATGCGCGATGCTCCGGCTTTAACCATGATTGAACAGTTAAATCGTTTAGGTGCTAAGGTAAAAGCCTATGATCCGATCGTTTCCCAAAGTGGTTTAAGTCACGGTCTAAGCGGTGTGATTATCGAATCGGATCCGGAAAGATTGGCTGATGGTTGTGACGCTTTGGTGGTGGTGACGGAATGGCAAGAATTCCTCCGTCTTGACTACGGCAAAATGGCTAAAACCATGCGCGAACCCGTGTTGATTGATGGTCGCAATTTCCTCGATCCTGCTGTGGTGACAGCAGCCGGTTTCCGTTACCTCGGGATCGGACGTTAATCCCAGAAATCCGCCTTTTCAGCAGGACTAACGCGGGTGGGGAAGGAGCAAAAAGCACCAACCCTTACCCCTGCTCCTAGGGGCGAAAATTGCCCGATTATGCCAGATGAAAAACGAAAACTTCCTAGCTGACCATAAGGATAGTTGCAATGGTTACATGATGTGAACGGGGGCCACTAGAATCCGGGGGCGATGGGTAGAATTAAATTGAGAAACTAGAAATCAGTTTTAGCAATACCTATGGTTAGCTCTGTTCAATACCGCTACACTAACGAACAAGTTAGGGACTGGTTACGGGGATTACTGACAATTGCCTGGTGTGATGGGGATTATAGCACCAGCGAACAGGAATCGATCGCCCGTTTCGCTCACGAATTAGAATTAGATGACGACCACGTTCTCTATCAATCGATTAGTCCTGAAGAATTGGCCGCAAGTTTCGGTCATGACCCCAAAATATCAGAAAACTTCCTCCGCACGGCGGTCATGGTAGCGATCGCCGATGGCATTTATTCCCCCGCAGAAGCGGCATTACTGCATAGTTATCGGGATGCTTTCGGGTTAGAAATCGAGGCCCTGTCAGCTTTAGAACATACTATCTGTGAAATTCCCGAAATTACCACAGAAGCGAATAAATCCGAGTTTATCAGCGCCGAACATCCCCACCCAGATCTGCTTCATCCCCTCAAAGATTGGTTAGATGGGGTAGAAATGCACGATCCGCGCTTGGCCCGGTTTATCTGCAAAATGGTTCCGCCTCAATGTCCTTTTGAACGCGATATCGTGCTGTTTGGTCATAAATTAGTCCATATTCCGCCCCTGTGCAAGTTAAATCCTCTCTACGAGCAATTAGTCGGTTTACGCTTCCGCGCCCTATCATACTTAGCCGATGATTGTCAAGAGGATATTTCCGAGTATATTTAGCCAATTTAATTAAAATTGCGGCTAACATGGTATAAATATCCTGCTGACAGAAAATATCTCAACCTAAGGGCTTTTCCTAGCCAGGGCTGGCTGAATAAATCTAAAAACCTTGTTGGATAAGGCTTTTAGACTTTTTTCCCCTCAAAAAGTGCTGACCATTGGAGTGATCGGGGGTAAAATTCTGGGACTTTTTCCCCGAAAATTAGGTAACTGACTACCTCAAAATCGGTAAAACCCTACACCCCACACCCCACACCCCACACCCTGCCCCCACCAACAAACTTTTTCAGCAGACCCTAGCTAATTCTTCCGTTAAAATTAGGTTAAGTCGCCGTTGACAGAGAAAATATGAGTAAAAACTCCCGACGAGTCGATTTTCCTGATTTACCCGGGCTAAAAAACCTGCGCTCCTATCAATGGCAGTGGCTGGGCAAAGATATCCTCGCCGGTGTCACCGTGGCAGCCTACGCTATTCCCCAGTGTATGGCTTACGGCGACCTGGCCGGGGTCGATCCCGTGGTGGGATTGTGGACTCTCGTGCCAGCCGCCCTAGTTTACGCCCTTTTCGGCTCCTCATCGCAACTATCCCTCGGACCAGAATCGACCACGGCAGTGATGACGGCGGCAGCAATCGCACCGATGGTGAGCCTTCAAGGAGAAAATTACGGCAGTTTAGCGGCTTTTTTAGCCCTAATGGTCGGTTTAATCTGTTTAGTTGGTTATATCGCCCGCTTAGGATTTTTAGCTAATTTACTCTCCAAACCGATCCTAATCGGTTATATGGCGGGAGTGGCGGTGATCATGATTGCGGGACAACTGGGTAAAATTAGTGGTTTGTCAATCGGTGAAAATACGGTTTTTAAAGAAATTTTCGCTTTTTTCTGGGGAATAAACCAATGGCACTGGCCAACCCTTAGCCTCGCTCTACTGCTGCTACTATTTCTATTTGTCATCCAAAAATATTTTCCCAAAGCACCGGGACCCTTGCTGGCGGTTTTACTGGGAACCCTCGCCGTCGCCACCCTCCATCTCGATCAAGAGGGGGTGGCAGTAGTGGGGAAAATTAGCAATACTTTGCCTAATTTTGGCTTACCAACCCTAGATTTTTCCCAATTACTACCCCTAGGAACCGCGGCCGTCGGCATTGCCCTGGTGGGCTATTCCGATAACGTCTTGACCGCCAGAGCCTTCGCCAGACACCATAACCAAGAAATCGATGCCAATCAAGAATTTTTAGCCCTAGGACTGGGGAATCTGGCGGCGGGTTTTTGTCAGGGATTTCCCATCAGCAGCAGCGCCAGTCGCACCGCAGTGGGCGATTCCGTGGGCAGTAAAAGTCAGCTTTACTCCCTGGTGGTGGCAGTGGTGGTGGTGGCGGTCATTTTCTTGCTCGGTCCGCTACTGGTACTCTTTCCCAAGGCCGCCTTGGGTGCGCTGGTGATTTATGCGGCCTGTAAACTGGTGGATATTGCCGGCGCTAAACGACTAAAAAGCTTTCGCAATAGTGAGTTTAATCTCGCTGTCCTGACCATGGTGGGGGTGCTAACCACGGGGATTTTAAGCGGGGTTGCCATTGCCATCGGTCTCTCGGTTATCGATTTATTGGCCCGCATTACCCGGCCCGATGATGCGGTCTTGGGTACGGTTCCGGGGGTGATGGGTTTACACGCGCTCCAGGATTGGCCAGAAGCGCAAACAATACCGGGGTTAGTTATCTATCGTTACGATGCCCCCTTATTTTTTGCTAATGCGGCCGACTTTAAACGTCGCGCCCTCAGCGCCATTGCCCGGGAGACAAAACCGGTAGAATGGTTTGTCTTGAATACAGAGGCACTCGGGGAGTTGGATAGTACAGCCGTGGAGATTATCGAGGAATTAGCAAGGGAATTATCAAGACAGGGTATAGTTTTCGCCCTAGCGAGGGTTAAACACGATCTGTACTTAGAATTGCAACGCTCTCGCTTGTTAGATAAAATTAGCCAAGAGAGAATTTACTATACTTTGCCGGCGGCGATCGAAGCTTTTAAAAATCGTTAACTGATAGTTAGGGGTCGAGAAGGTCATCGCCGACCTCCCCTCCCATAAAGAACCTACCCGTGCATAGTTTTCGGACTTTATTGAAATTAGGTGATAGAGTTGTCTAAGTTGGGCTTCCGTCGGTTGCATTTAGTCATTGTCGGCTTAATTTTAGATTATTGTTCATTTTTAGCATCATTAACTGAAAGTCACTTCCCTAACCTATTTAGGGTTTGCGGCAAAAAGTTTTTCGTGGGGGTAGGGGGGTGTGGGGTTTTACCCATTTTCAAGTGGTCAATTACCTAAGTTTCAGGGAAAAAGTGCCTAATTCTCCCCCCCGATCCCTCCAAAGGCCGCCACTTTTTGATTTTAAAAAAGTAGAATGTAGGGTGCGTTAGACGGCGACAATCTTTGCTTAAACTTGAATCTAACAATCCGTCGTAACGCACCTATCTATCTATCATTAATTTATTTGGTGCGTTACGCTATCGAATGGCGCACCCTACTAAGCTAAACGGCTTTTACTTCGGATCACCGATATAGACTCCAAAAGGGTTATAGCTATTGGATCATGCAGGTTAAGCGCCGTTTAGCTTACTACTAAATCTGGTTATTAAAAACAGATTATTTATTCACCCTTTTGCCTTTTGCCTGTCCTTATAAGTAGCCTATACTCAACGGATTTAGTATGACTCATAGCTGTTATAATTAGATCAATGTCCCAGCCAGGGGAAAAACTATGACAACTCTCGACATTTTACCAGAAGTCACCTGTCCCCCCACGGATTTATGGAGTGATGAACCACCCTTGGAAAGTGATTTACACCTGCAAC
>NZ_JAPZQM010000350.1:0-2250 GCF_027530565.1 Microcystis sp. LE19-10.1B
AGAACTTTTCTGACTTTTCTTCAGCTATTTATGAATGTCTGAATGATGCCCATCTGAAACATAAAAAAGAACTGGATTCCTTGCTGACTCTACGATTTCAGAAGTTTAATAAATCTCAGATTATGAACGTCTAAAGTATATACCACCCACTCCAGGCGAACCATTGAGATCAAGAGAGCGCTCGCCATCTGCATCTACCCAATAAGCTACATAGTCAATTTGATCCCTCGTAACAGTCCATCCTGTGATTGCGGTAGAACCAGGGGCAAGTGGTAAATAAGGATCAGGATCTGGGCCAATTTCAAAACTACCATTAGTGATTAGATTGACTTGAAAATTAGGATCGTAAATAGCATAAAGTCCCTGTCCATCATTAGCAACAATAATCTTGCCAGATTTAAGCAATTTATTCTGTTCAACTGTAATTACTTCCCCATTTAAATTAATTATCTTTGAATCATCCTCAGCTTTCAATACCTCCAAGGTTGCCACATCCAGACTATTTCCCTGCACCAACTCCGCAAAAATTGCCCCTCATCTCCCGCGCTATCCACCTGATTAATTTGAGCATCCACATAATGCCCAATTTCTTCTAAAATTACGTTAATTATCGCTGCTGACGAAGCCGTATTTAAAAAAGATGCTGATAGATAAATCTTATTCTTACTGCTGGAATATGCACCATTCGCCGTCCCTAAAACCTCATCACTGAGTACCTCAATTGGGGGAAGTTGACTAAAATTTCGGCTTTGCCACTGCTGTCGTAATTGCGTCGCCTTAACCACATCATAACTTGTGCCAAAAGCGGTTTCTAAATTCGCCCAAAAACCATCAGATTGAGCAAAATTGAACAAAACATCGTCAACAGCAGGAATAATCGGCAACAGGGTAGAAGTGATGACGGTAACAGCAGAGGTTTATTCCTAACAGTTTTAGCCCAACAAGTGCAAATTTTTCAAGACCCCTGTAACAGAAATTAACATTTATTACAAGAAAACGGGTTTCTAAATAGTTTCTCAAAGAAACCCGTTTTCTCGATAATAGGCTAACTGCTGTTTTATTCACGATAATCCTATTATGCCTAAGATCTACCGTCTTGCCCAAGGTCATTTAAACCTATTGGAAACCTGTCCACCGAGATTTCAAAAAGTCTATCTAGAGGAACTTAACACACCAGCTGACCCTGGGCAATTGCAGCGGCAAGAATGGGGCAGTCAGTTTCACCTATTATTACAGCAGCGGGAATTAGGGCTGCCGATCGCGCCTCTATTACGGGAAAATGAACAGTTAGAACATTGTTTAACGGCCCTATTAAAAGCTGCCCCGGCAATTGCCCAAAATCCGGGAGAAACCAATCGAGAAGCGGAACATTGTCGCAGTTTAACTGTGGGTAATTATTTATTAACGGTTATCTATGATTTAATTTTATTAGAGAGCGATCGAGCGGTAATTTTTGACTGGAAAACCTACTTAAAACCGATCGATGCCGACAAACTAGCCAAAAATTGGCAGACGAGACTTTATCTGTATGTTTTGGGAGAAACTTCTGCTTATCCTCTTGATAGTTTATCGATGACCTATTGGTTTGTGCAGTTACCCCGCAGCCCCGAACAAATTACTTTTAACTATAATCGGAAACTACACCAACGGACAGGGCGAGATTTGCGCCGTTTATTGAAGGATCTCGATCGCTATCTATCGGCATACGAAAATGATTTAGTTGATTTTCCCCATCGTCCCGATTGTCAGCTTCATTGTCCCTATTATCTTAGACAAGAGCGATCGGGCCCAATAGACTTACCCTCGCTCGAGGATATCCCTGAAATCAATCCTTTTGTCTAATTATTGCCAATTTTGTCAGATCAGAATTATAAATTCTCAACTCTGAATTCTGAAGATTATTTTTATTTATTCTCCCTTCTCCCCCACTTCCCACTTCCCACTTCCCCACTTCCTAATTCATACTTTGTGCTTTTTGTCAAAAAAACTTTTTTTTTGCAATAAAACTACACAAAAAAAAGATCATCGTTGTGGGTGAAATTGACTAATTTAGCTGTCTTAACTAGGGTCTGCTGAATAAATCTAAAAACCTTGTTGGATAAGACTTTTAGACTTTTTTCCCCTCAAAAAGTGCCAGCCATTGCGGGGATCGGGGGAAAATTCAGGTACTTTTTCCCTGAAAATTAGGTAGTTGACCACCTCAAAACTGGTAAAACCCCACACCCCACACCCCACACCCCACACCCTGCC
>NZ_JAPZQM010000230.1:0-1168 GCF_027530565.1 Microcystis sp. LE19-10.1B
ACCCTTATTAAGGGGGGATCCCCCCGCCTATCGGCACCCCCCTTATCAAGGGGGGCAGGGGGGATCAAACCTAAAATCCATTTTTAATTTAATTATAACCAGCTACTTATCTGTCACCAATACCCAATTATTTTCTATACATTGAGCAGCAATCCATTTCACCGCTCATTGACATCTACCTGACGACATTCTGTTTTAATGGCTTGTTGTAGTTCTTGTGCCTCTGAATCGCTTAAAATGCCTGAAAACTTGGCCAGAGGATGACTGTTGCCTGTTGCCTGAACTCGATGTAAAAAATCTAACACGGTTTCTATTAGATCATCAGGTGCTTGTTCGAGTTCTTGAATTAATTGTTGACGATGGTTCATAGACAGTCTGAACGAGTAATACAGTAAATGTGATGGCTACCTTGAATTCTCAATGACGTTCTCAAATTTTGGCGAACTTTTTCCCAGAAATAGATCTTAATTGACTCATCTGAATTTCGGAGATTATTCGATCGCCTAGTAATATTGTAGGCTGATAATCGTTGCCGTTGCCTCTGGATTGGTAATTCTGCCATCTTTCGGGAGTGATAGAATGCGAAGTATCCCCCGCAACAAGGAATTTAGTTTATGAGTCAATCGGGAGAAACCGTCACCTATTCCCTAGAAGCCATCCTGACGCGGATCGAGGGAAAGATCGATCGAATCGATGATCGCCTGACAAAACTAGAGGTAGGACAGGCAAAATTAATCGAGAAAGTCGAGGGAATGGATAAGCGGTTAGAAAGGCTAGAAAACGAACAATCGGGGCTAGTTAAGGATATATCCGATTTAAAAGGGGCGAAATCGCTGATTATCCCCGTAACCGTCGCGATTATTACCGCCATACTCACGGTTTTCCTTCGCTCTTTACCCTCTCCCTAGACGAATCGCGCCCGGCCTAGAAATTGCCAAGTCTAGCGGAACGATCGCCAGCTGGCGGGGGTTAGGGAGATGGGCAGAAATTCCTTTTCCATTCGCCCGCAGGTAAGCTGTTGACTATCTAGGGTCTGCTGAATAAATCTAAAAACCTTGTTGGATAAGACTTTTAGACTTTTTTTTCCTCAAAAAGTGCCAGCCGTTGCGGGGATCGGGGGGAAAATTCAGGTACTTTTTCCCTGAAAATTAGGTAATTGACTACCTCA
>NZ_JAPZQM010000301.1:0-9452 GCF_027530565.1 Microcystis sp. LE19-10.1B
AGTTCCGAAAACTAAACTCTATGAATTTTTAGCCACTGCTAAAGAGGATGAAGTGAGGGCAGAAAAGAATTTAAGAGCATGGCTTGTTAGTCAACTAGCTAAAAATAATTAACTAGGGCAGTTGAGGTAATTATGGTGACATTTTATCTAGAGTTAAATACTAACGTTTCTTGTCAGGCTGATAATTTCTTTTCCCAATTTAATATTGTTTTATTCGTGTATCCAAATGTTCGGACTGTTGCATTTAATCCCATGCCTTCCATCCTAGCTTTCAATACTTTGACAATTTTCGAGGGATTTCGCTAGAATACAGAAAGCGGTAAAGCGCGTAAGGGATCACGGAAACCTCCCGCTCCTTTGTACCTCGGAACAAATATCGCCCTTGAAAATGTAATGGTGACGGGTCAAGCAGGATAGAAGCTTAACGGCTAAGGTCAAAACAGCCCACAAATAAAATTCAGATCCGTCCGCCGCCGGGCAGTCGGTAGACGTTAAACTAAAACGCTTGTGGATTCGGTCTGACGGGGGCATAGTCTTCCGATTGTGTCTAGTTAAGAGGAGTAGAAGCAAGAATCTCCAGTCACAGCGTAGCTTGACGGCGAGAGTGTCAATAACTGTTGACTGTTGAATGGGACATAACTGTGGATATTCGCTTAATCGTTGTCGATGTGGATGGAACGATCGCCGGTGATAACAATCAGGTTAATCCAGCTGTGGTGCAAGCTGTCTCGGCCGTCCAAAAAAAGGGAATTCCCGTCGCTATTGGCACTGGTAGGATGTACCGCTCGGCTTTACGTTTTCATAAACGCCTTAAATCCACTTTACCTTTAATTGCTTACAATGGCGCTTGGATTCAAGATCCTGTTTCCCAAGTTCACCATCGACATACTCCCATTTCCCCCGACTTGGCGATCGATCTTTTAGATTATCTCGAACAACCCCAATGGAAAAAGAAAATCTCCCTTAATTTTTATATGGACGATGTGCTTTATGTGCGGCAATTAAACGCGGAAACGGAATTCTATCGGCAGCGATCGGGTATTATTGCCGAAGCAGTGGGAGATTTACGCAAAGTTGCCCACAAAACCACTAAAATCCTAGCCATGGGGGAAGATAAGCAATTTATCGCCGAGATTTGGCATCATTTACAGCAACGCTATCAAAATCAAGATTTATACTTTACCCAATCGAGTCCGACTTTTTTTGAAGTTACCCACGTTGAGGCTACCAAGGGAAGCGCCACCCAATTTTTGGCCGAAGATATCCTAGGATTACAACCGCAAAACGTTATGGCGATCGGTGATAATTTTAATGATGTTTCTATGCTCACCTATGCGGGTGTCGGTGTTGCCATGGGTAATGCTCCCCAAGCTGTTAAGGATCAAGCCGATTGGGTTGCCCCTAGTGTAGACTTAAATGGGGTTGCCGTGGCCTTGGAAAAGTTTGTTTTAATTTGAGGAATTGGGGAGATGGGGAGATGGGGAATTGGGGAATGGGGAGATGGGGAATTGGGGAGATGGGGAATTGGGGGAATTCAACTAAAACCCTACAACCCTAAGACCCTACAACCCTACAACCCTAAAACCCTAACACCCTAAAACCCTTTTCATCGAGAAAATTATGACTATTAATACGCAAACTGTTACGATTTCTAACAAAGATATTGACATAGATGCCTATTTAGCCATTCCCGATCAAGGGGGAATTTATCCGGCAATTATCGTGATTCAGGAAATATTCGGCGTAAACGACCATATTCGCGATGTCACCCGCAGAATTGCCCAAGAAGGCTATATAGCGATCGCTCCTGCCATTTATCAGCGATTCGCTCCTGGTTTTGAAACGGGGTACAGTATGGAAGATATTGAAATCGGTCGTCAGTACAAAGAACAAACCAAAGCAGCCGAATTAATCAGCGATATCCAAGCCACCATCGATTATCTTTATAGTTTGCCACAGGTGAAAAAAACCGGTGTCGGCACGATCGGTTTTTGTTTTGGTGGTCATGTGGTTTATCTTGTCTCCACTCTAGAGGATATCAAAGTTAGTGCCTCTTTTTACGGTGCGGGAATCACCACGGGAACCCCTGGGGGTGGTCAAGCGACAGTGAAGGTGACTCCCCAAATCAAAGGGACAATCTACGCATTTTTCGGGATGTTAGATGCGAGTATTCCTCAAAAGCAAGTGGATGAGATAGAAAACGCATTAATCCGTTATCAAATTCCTCATCGAGTTTTCCGCTATGAAAATGCCGACCATGGCTTTTTCTGCGACCAAAGGGCTAGTTATAATGCTAATGCGGCCAAATCTGCCTGGGATCATGTGCTAGAGTTATTTAGCCTTCTTAAATCTTAATGGTCTGACCCCTCAAGCTTCAGCTTACACTGGAAGCAGATCGAAATTATACTTGTAACCATTCTATTTATCATGACACCGAACCCAGCCTTTTCCATGGACGATTTTGCCAAAGCTCTTGATCAATACGATTATCAATTTGAAAAAGGGCAGATCGTGCGCGGGAGAGTCGATCAACACACCTCCGATGGAGCATTCATCGATATTGGCGGCAAATCCTCCGCTTTTATTCCTTTAAGGGAAATTTCCCTGGAAAATGTTATTTCTATTGCTGAAGCTTTACCCATAGGTGCAGAATTCGATTTTCTGATTACCCGTGGACAGGACGCGGAAGGACAAGTTACCCTGTCTCTGCGGCAATTATTACTACAAAAAGCTTGGGAAAATGTCAGGGAAATCTCTGAAAGTGGCAAGTCGGTGCAGCTGCGCGTCACGGGGGTGAATAAGGGGGGAGTGACGGGAGAGGTGGAGGGATTAAAAGGATTTATCCCTCGCTCCCATTTAATCGAAAAAAATGATTTAGATTCCCTGATCGGACAACTTTTAACCGCAACTTTTATTCAAATCGATCAAGAAAATAATAAATTAGTTTTATCTCAGCGAGAAATTGCTCGCGCTAACGCTATCAGTCAATTAGCTGTGGGTAAATTATTAAGTGGCACCGTGGTTAAATTACAACCCTACGGTGTCTTTGTCGATTGCGGTGGAGTGACGGGATTACTCCATGCTAAACAGGTGACAGGAGCCTCTTTTAATTCTCCCATGACTTTCTTTAAAGTTGGTCAAGCAATTAAAGTGGTAGTCGCGGAAATTGACGAATATAAAAATCGCATTTCCCTATCCACAAAAATCCTCGAAGCGCACCCCGGCGAAATTCTCGAAAACTTTGCAGAAGTCATGGAAACAGCAGCAGAAAGATTAAAACAAGCTCAGGAAAAAACCCCAGCAACTTAGTGTAGGGTGGGTTAGGCGACAATAACTTAGATATTTTACCACCTATTTAGTATTCGCCGTAACCCACCATCAGTTATCAGGTGAATTTGTCTCCTGTCTCCTGTCTCCTGTCTCCTTTTTACTTGACAAAGATGTTTCAAGATCGGATAGCAATTTTAGGGACTATGCACGGAAAAGAGCGGGTGATTGCACCGATTTTAGCGCAAGAAATAGGCCTTAAGGTGATTGTACCCGATAATTTTAATACCGATCGCTTTGGCACTTTTACCCGGGATATTAAGCGCATCGGGACACAAATTGAAACCGCTCGCAGGAAGGCACAACAAGCGATCGAGCTTTCGGGATACGATATCGGAATTGCTAGTGAGGGTAGTTTTTATCCCTATCCCCACTTGCCGTTGATTTCCTGTAATCGTGAATTGATTTTATTGCTCGATCGAGTCCATAATCTAGAAATAATTGGTCAAGCAATAGTCACGGAAACTAATCACGCTCACCAAACTGTAACTAATCTAGCAGCTGCTTTAGAATTTGCCGAAAAAATCGGGTTTCCTAGTCATGGTTTAGTGGTGATGTTTGATAAAAATTCTCTCGACTCCGAGCAGATTTTTAAGGGAATTACTGACGAGAAAAATTTCGTTAAAATTGTTGAAGATATTCTTGACAAAAACGGCAAGGTACACCTAGAAACCGATATGCGTGCTATGCACAATCCCACGCGGATGAAAGCAATTGCAGCTGCGACAGCAAATCTGGTGCAGAAACTTAATCAATTATGTCCTAATTGTGGTTGTCCGGGGTTTGATATTATCGAAAGAACATCGGGTTTACCCTGTGGTTTATGTCACTTTCCCACCTCTTTAATTAAACTGGAACTATACGGTTGTCAAAGGTGTGATTATCGAGAGGAAAAACTCTTTCCCAACGGTCAAAAAACTGCCGATCCGATGTATTGTGAATATTGTAATCCTTAAGGATAGCTTTTCTATGGAAAGAATTTTAGAACCGGAAGTAATGGATGATCGGGAAGAAGCGATCGAATATGATGCCATGGACTTCACCGAAGTTAATACTAATTTTGCTAAAGAAGCCGTACAATTGGCTGGTATTAATGCTAGGGTATTAGATGTGGGAACCGGTACTGCACGCATTCCGATTATGCTCTGTCAACTGCCTCCCCAATGGCAAATTATCGCTATTGATCTGGCCGATTCTATGTTAGAAATTGGTCAAAAAAATATCCTGGGTGCTAACTGTCAAGAACAGATCAAATTAGAAAAAGTTGATGGAAAAAATCTTCCCTACCAATCCGAGCAATTTGATTTAGTTATTTCTAATAGTTTAATCCACCATCTCGAAAATCCTCTGCCTTTTTTAAGGGAAATTAAGCGAGTTTTAAAACCCAATGGTGGCATTTTTTTAAGAGATTTATTCCGTCCCGATTCCGAGGAAATAATCCAGGGGATGGTGAGGGAAATCGATCCTAATTTTTCTCCCCGACAAGCGCAACTATTTAAGGATTCTCTCCAGGCCGCTTTTACCCTAGCAGAAATCGAAGATTTAATCCAGCAATCGGGATTAAAAAATGTTAAAATTTATCAGTCTTCCGAACGTCATTGGACAGCCATAAAAACAAGTAAAAACTAATCACTAAATCAGGAAAAGTTGAGTTATGAAAGTTGGATTTTTGGGAACAGGATTAATGGGAACGCCAATGGTAGAAAGATTATTAAATCAGAAAATTTCTGTTATTGCCTATAATCGCACCTTAGAAAAATTAGCACCTTTACAGCAGTTGGGAGCCAAAACAGTTAGCTGTCCCGATCAAGTTATTCAAGAGGCAGATTGTCTAATTTTAATGTTAACTAATGCCGCCGTTATCCAAGAGGTTTTAGGATTAAATTCCGAGCAATCTAACTTCAATAATCGGACTATTATCCAGATGGGAACTATTGCTCCTTCTGAAAGTAAACAACTGCGAGATAAAATTGTTGCTAAAGGGGGAGAATATCTAGAAGCACCCGTGTTAGGAAGTATTCCCGAAGCTAAAAATGGCACTCTCTTAGTTATGGTGGGAGCAACGGAGAAACAGTTCCATCAATGGTCAAATTTATTAGCAAATTTTGGTCAAAAACCGATGTTAATCGGGGCAGTGGGAACCGCCGCGGCGTTAAAATTAGCTTTAAATCAATTAATTGCCTCTCTAACCAGTGCTTTTGCTTTGAGTTTAGCTTTTTTATCCCAGCAAGGAGTAGATCTAGAAAAGTTCATGACTATCCTGCGTCAAAGTGCCTTATATGCGCCTACTTTTGACAAAAAATTAACCAGAATGTTAGAAGAAAATTATGCTAACCCTAATTTTCCCACTAAACATTTACTCAAAGATGTCAATCTCTTTTTAGAGGAATCAGAGAAGTTAGATTTAACCACTTTTCCCCTAACAGGAGTACAGAGCCTTCTGGAAAAAGCTTTAGAAATGGGATTAGCAGAACAAGATTATTCAGCTTTATACGAAGCGCTGAAAAAAGAATTAAGTAGGTAGGCGTTAAAAATTATCAGACACCCCCCTTATCAAGCGTAGGGTTGATTCATGAATCAACCCTACCTTATCAAGGGGGGGCAGGGGGGATCGAACCTAAAATCCATTTTTAATTTAATTATAACCAGCTACTTATAAACCGCTTGGCAACATCAAAAAGACTCTTTTTGGTTTGTCTAGTCGGACAACTGATAGGAGAAAAACTGGTAAAAGGCTTTAAATTTTCCTTAAGCTTTGTTGAGGTGGCCGGAAGAGGGGGTTAGAGTGGGAAGTGATGGAATTTTGGGCATATTTTCCTATGACGCTGACTGAATTTGGATTATTAGCGGGTTTACTTGTCCCCGGTATCCTGCTCTCGATTTTAGTGATGGTGAGTTTTGCCAAAGGGGGCTAAAAACCGATAGAGACACCGATGAAAGTGTCTCTATCTTTTTGGGGTGAAGATTAATCTATTTTTGGTTTTTTGCCTAATTTAATTGATTCTGTAGCTAACAAAATTGATTCTAAATGATGGCGCTTCTCCACTTGACCGAGGAAATAACCGGTCATCATCGCTGAAGCGAGAAGATTAGCCAAATTCTCGCGGTCGGTGGTAATTTGTACCGCGAAATCCTCTGAGGGCAGCATTCCCACCAATCCCCTGACGTTTTGCGAGATAATATCTTTAATTTCGCTACTGACGGATTGGGCTATTCTCTCAAGGGTTTCAGGATGCTGCTGCTGGAGATACTGCATCAGACAGTTATCGTTTTGTTCTTCGGTTTCCCAGGGAAAAAAATCAGGATTAAAAGTCATCAGAACTCCCACGCTGTAGTGGTTATTGGATCTAGGTTAACAAATCGCTCTTCTTGATTGCCTGAAGTCCCCCCCATCTTCTTCAAGTTTAGCTCAGTGATCAAACATTCACCCTTAATATACTCTCTCTCTCCTTATTCCCGATCGGTAGCTTCCAGAATACCCTGTTCTCTAAGATTGTCAACCTCGAAATATTGATGAAATTTATCGGTTAATTCTAACCAGTACGATCTACCTTCATTTTGCTTGCGTTTTCTCACAAATCCTCGTTCTACCAAGTCCTGAACCTGTTGATAGGCCGTACTGCCTCGTAAATTAATTAAATCCGCTTGTAAAATCGGTTCTTTTAGTGCGATCGCTGCTAAAGTACGGAGGGTTCCTGTGCCTAATTCGGCCGGGATCAGGTCTTCGATCAAATTCTGATAAGCTGACCGCAATTGTAAACTATAACCGAGGGGGGTTTCCACCACTTCCAAGGCACTATCCCGGTGTGCATAATCGGACATTAACTCGATCATGGCATCTTCCACCGTCAAGCGATCGCTGTTGGTTAATGTCACCATCTCGGTTAAGGGGACAGGCTGCCCTTTTAGGTAAAGTATCGCTTCTAGACGGGTAGCTAGTCTGATCTCCTGGTGGGCTTCCGCGCTCAATCTCGACTACCTAAGTTTAGACAATGATTTAATATTCTACTAGAAGACGAACGAGAAAATTATGGAAACTTTTTGGAGTCAGGTTTTAGACTTTTGTTATCAGGCTACCGAGCAGGTGGGCGATCGCCTAGTAGCTGATTTTGGCAAATTACAGGCCACCAATAAAGCAGACGGGACTTTAGTGACGGCTGCCGACCGTTGGTCCGATGGCGAATTGCGATCATTAATTGCCCGCACTTTCCAGGATCATGGAGTCTTAACCGAGGAAACTACCCATATTTTCCCGGATCAAGAATGGTGTTGGGTAGTGGATCCAATCGACGGCACGACTAATTTTACTCGCGGTATTCCCATCTGGGGCATTTCCCTAGGACTTCTCTACCGGGGGACTCCTGTGTTCGGATTTGTTTATCTCCCCTGCCTGAAACAGGCCTATTATGGTTATTGGTACGGTGAGACGGGTTTAACTGGTCCAGAGGGGGCCTACTGCAACGGTCAACCGATTCACACCAGCGAAGATTTTCCCAGCAAAAATCATCTGTTTAATCTCTGCGCTCGTAGTACAGATATATTAAAAAATCCCTTTCCCTGCAAAGTGCGGATGATAGGAGTGGCTAGTTATAATCTGCTTTTGGTTGCCGATGGCACGGTTTTGGGAGGAGTGGAAGCAACCCCGAAAGTCTGGGATATTGCTGCGGTTTGGGCAATTCTACAGGCCGCTGGCGGAGTATTTATCTCTTTAGGAGAAAAGATTTTTCCCTTGCAGGTGGGGGAAAATTATAGCGATCGATCCTATCCCTGTTTAGCCGTGGCTCGATCGAATTTAGCGCCAGTTTTCTTGCCTTTAGTCGGTTTTCTCAAGGATGTTGCTTGAATGGAGAATTGCTCAGGTTAGAATAGCTGCATTTATTGGTTTTATCTCTATTTAGGGCTTGCTGAATAAATCTAAAAACCTTGTTGGATAATATCTTTAAGCTTGTTTGAAATCAAAAACTGCCAGCCCTTGGAGTGATCAGGGGGGAAATTTAGGCACTTTTTGCCTGAAAATTAGGTAATTGACCCCCTGAAAATCGGTAAAACCCTACACTCCACACCCTACACCCCACACCCTGCCCCCACGAATTTATTTCATGAGTTTTGATACTTCCTCTCTCAGCCAACGCAACGATAAAGCCGAAGTCTATCAGCCGGTAATTATTCGCCTCGAAAATGTGTCTAAAATCTACGGCAGTGGCGAAACCATGGTTAAAGCCCTCAATAACATCAATTTAAGCCTAAAAAAAGGGGAATATTGCGCTATTATGGGGGCTTCGGGTTCGGGAAAATCCACGGCCATGAATATTATCGGCTGTCTTGATCGTCCCACCTTGGGAGCTTATTATCTAGAAAATCTGGACGTTTCCACGCTGCCGGATGGGGATTTAGCCCAGATTCGCAATCGCAAAATCGGCTTTGTTTTCCAGCAATTCCATCTTTTACCCCAGATGAGTGCGCTGGAAAATGTCATGTTACCAATGATTTATGGTGGGGTTTCTCCCCAAGAAAGAAAGGAAAGAGCGATCGCTGCTTTAACGAAGGTAAAATTAGATAATCGACTGCACAATAAACCCAATCAATTATCGGGGGGACAACAGCAGCGCGTCGCTATTGCTAGGGCAATTGTCAATCAACCCATATTATTACTTGCTGATGAACCGACGGGGGCGCTAGACTCGAAAACTACCCAAGAGGTGATGGCTATTTTCTCGGAATTGAATAACAGTGGCATTACTATCGTCATGGTAACTCATGAGGCTGATGTGGCGCGTCACTCTCAGCGCATTATTTGGTTTAAGGATGGTGAAGTGGTTTATCCTAATCTCGCACCGACGGATTTACATGAGGTGATTGGGTAGGGTGGGGATTTTTCAGTTATCAGTGAACAGTAATCAGTAAACAGTGAAAAGAAAACGACAACTTCCTATATAACTGATTCAAAGCTGATGGCTTACTGCTATAGGTTTGAAACTATTTAACTAGGGTTTGCTGAATAATGGTAAAACCCTTTTAAAATAAAGCTTTTGACCTGTTAAAGTCCGATGTTAGTGCAAGAAAATAGGATTGGGACGTTCAAAAACCTTGCATTATCCTTCTTGTAGTACATCGCTTGGTACAAA
>NZ_JAPZQM010000222.1:0-1730 GCF_027530565.1 Microcystis sp. LE19-10.1B
TTGGTAAATTCGGCACTTCCTCCCTGATGTTTTTTCTTAAAGTTAGGATACTTAGTACGACCAGCAAAGAAGTTAGTAAAAGCTGTTTGTAAATGTCTTAACCCTTGTTGTAAAGGTACACAGCTTACTTCATTGAGAAAGTCTAATTCTTCTTGCTTTTTCCAATCGGTCAACATTGAAGAAGTTTGAGCATAGCCTACTCTTTCTTGCTTTTCGTACCAAGCTTGTGTTCTGAGATGGAGAGCTTTGTTGTAAACTAATCTTACACAGCCCAATGTGCGCCGCAATAGCGACTCTTGTTCGGGTGTTGGGTAAAATCGAAACGAGTAGGCTTTTTCCATGTCTCACATTTTAGCATATATTTCGTAAATGTGCTAATATTTAACAGTAAAGCCGTCGTAGAACGACGGGGTTTCAGACCCAAATTTTCGATGACTTTTGGCAGCAGCCTCGGTTTAGTTCTGTTAGTCTTTTGTCTGTTGATTCTCTGGCAGATTCGACAGATTCTCTTATTATTATTGATGGCGATTCTTCTGGCTCAGATTTTAAATTTGGCTGTGACTTGGTGGCAGCGTCATCACCTCAAGCGTTCCTACGCCCTAATTATCACTCTTTTTGGCTTCTTTATTGGTATTATCGGTATTTTTGTGGGGATTATACCCGCTTTAGTCCAACAATTTCGCCAATTATTTAGTTTATTACCCCAAGCTATAGAAAGACTCTGGGGACAAGTCCATAGTCTTGAGGATTATCTCGATCCTAGTCTGGCCAGTGTCTTACCGGACTTTAAAACACTGCTCGCTCAATTACAACCCCTGATTAACCAAATTGCTGGGCGGGGTTTAAGCATTTTTTACGGTACTTTCGGCATTATCCTCAGCTTACTGCTAATTGTTGCCCTGGGCTTGATGATTCTCGCCGATCCTGCCGCTTACTACCGTTGTTTTCTGCGTTTATTTCCTGCTTTCTACCGTTCTAGGGTACGATCGATCCTAGAACAGTGCGATCGAGATTTAAAAGCTTGGCTGAAAGGGATTTTCTGTCATATGTTGATTATGACCTTGGGCAGTTGCCTGGGTCTATCCCTGATCGGCATTCCCCTCGCTTTTTCCCAATCTATTCTCGCGGGATTTCTCACCTTTATCCCCAACCTCGGGCCAGTTTTAAGCACGATTTTACCCTTTTCTATCGCCCTTCTGGAAGCTCCCTGGCAACCCTGGGCGGTTTTACTACTCTACAGCAGTATTTATCTGTTAATTCAATATTTCGACCGTCATTCACCGCTGCCCATTTTAACAGTGCGGTCGCTCAAGCTCTTACCCGCTTTTACCCTGTTGGCCCAGTTGTTTTTCGCCTCGATTTTTGGCTTTTTAGGGCTATTTCTGGCGGTTCCCCTGACTCTTATCGGTCGTATTTGGCTCAAGGAAGCTTTGATCGAGGATATTCTCAATCATTGGCGGACTGGGAATAAAAAATCTTAAACTGGGGATCTAGGATTCGAACCTAGGAAATGGCGGGACCAAAACCCGCTGCCTTACCGCTTGGCTAATCCCCATTGGACAGACCTTTTTAATATTAGCATTTATCTCCCTGGTTTTGTCAAGAAGTTGATAAAAATTTTTTACTTCGGGTTTGCGGCAAAAAGTTTTTCGTGGGGTTTGGGGTTTGGGGTTTGGGGTTTGGGGTTTGGGGTTTGGGGTTTGGGGTTTGGGGTTTGGGGTTTGGGGTTT
>NZ_JAPZQM010000218.1:0-1862 GCF_027530565.1 Microcystis sp. LE19-10.1B
AAAAGCCACTCTTAATCGTGTCTTGGAACGAAATAGAGGCTTTTAAAGACTGCGTACATGGAGAATTAAAACAAGAATTACCCTCGAAAAGCCTATTTTTCCACTAAGTATTTATGCTCATTGCAAAGGTGAGATGCTCCCTGCTCCATTTAGATAGAGTAAGCTGGAAATAGCGTCGGTTAACTCCTGATGAATTGGCTCAAACAAGGAAAATGGATCGCGGGAGGTTTCGGGCTAACTGTCTTATTGATGGGAACTATTAGCCTAGTTTCCTATCGCAATACCCTCGCCCTGCGTCAGCGCGCTGCCGAGGTGGAAGTTACCTACGAGATCATCGATAATCTCGCTAATCTTTACGCTAACATGGCGGTGGCCGAATCGGGAAGACGGGGTTATATCACAACTGGCAGCCCTAGGGAATTAAGCCGTCATCGTCGGGCGATCGCTTTGATGCAATCTAACTGGCAACTCCTGGCTAAACAATTAGAAAACGGCACGGATTTCGAGCGGGAAATGGTGACTGAGATCGGGGATTTAATGTATCGGCGAATTACTTTATTTAATCAATCGATCGCCACCTATAAATCCGATCGATCCGATGATATTTCTCAAGATGCAATCACGGTTAAAAGTGTCGAAGTCCGGGATAAGTTTCAAAATCTTCTTACCTATTTACAAGCTAGTCAGAAAAGGAATTTAAGAAGTAGCATCGCTAGTTCTAGGGATAGTATCAGTGAAAATTCTCTTTTGGGCTTAATGGGAACTTTTATCAGTTTTGGGATTATTTGCGGAGTTTATTTTTTGATTTTTTGGCAAGAGAAACGGCGACAAAAAAGTGATGAAATTCACCGGTTATTACTACAGGAAAAAGAACTTTCCGATCTAAAAATTCAGCTTTTTTCTATGATATCCCATGAGTTCCGAACTCCTTTAACCGTGATTCTTTCCGCCTCGCAGTTATTAGAAAATGGCTTAAAAGATGCAGAACAGTCGAGCAGAAAAAACCTATATAGAATCCAGTCTTCTGTCAAGCTAATGAATCAATTCTTAACAGATATTTTGATTTTAACAAGGGCAGAATCTGGTAATCTCAGTTGTCGGCTAGAGCCGCTCGATATTGAAGCTTTTTGTTTAAATTTAGTCGAGGATTTTCAATTTATCAATAAAAATAATACGCCGATTAAATTTGTCAGTCAGGGATTGATGATCCGTCCTTATCTAGATGAGAAACTGCTCTACTCGATTTTAAGTAATTTACTCTTAAATGCGATTAAATATTCCCCCACAGGAGCAGGGATTAGTTTGATTTTGTGGAAAGATAGCGATCGCATTGTTTTTCAAGTCCGGGATCACGGTATCGGCATTGCCGAGGAAGATAGAGGTAAGATCTATGAACCCTTTTATCGGGGTCAGAATGTGGAAAATATTATCGGCACGGGATTGGGGTTAGCAGTGGTTAAAAAATGCGTCGAACTCCACCGCGGCGAAATCGCCCTAGATAGCCAAGTGGATAAGGGAACAAGCTTTACCGTCAAACTGCCCATTTCACCCTAGTTCCAGCTTGAGCGGCCAAAAGATTACAAAATGTAACTTTCTTTCTTTCGAAGGGAGACGAAAGCAACGAAGAATTTTTAAGTAAGTAGTTATAATTAAATTGAAGATAGATTTTGCCTCTGACCCCCCCTGCCCCCCTTGATAAGGGGGGTGCCGATAGGCGGGGGGATCCCCCCTGCCCCCCTTGATAAGCTATCCCTTATAGGGATCTTTCTTAACAATTTTTGCAGTAAGCACTCCAACCCTTATCCTGACTTGATTTCAGTTTTTTCTTTGTCAGTAAGGGTGTCAACAAGGAATATTACAAA
>NZ_JAPZQM010000225.1:0-2668 GCF_027530565.1 Microcystis sp. LE19-10.1B
ATAGTCCAAGAGTTAAGATTGAAAGATGACTTACGAACAAGTAAAAACTTTAAAGCCAACAGAGTTCAAACGCTTGTGTGGCCTGTATCCAGATACATTTAAGGATATGGTAACAGTCCTAAAGGCAGAAAAAGTTTGGCAAAAAAAGACAGGTAGACCTAGCAAATTGAGTACGGAAGACCAACTACTAATAACATTAGAATATTGGCGAGAATATCGCACCTATTTTCATCTGGGAAATAGTTGGGGTGTTAACGAATCAACGGCGTAGAGAATTGTTAGGAAAGTAGAGAATATTCTTATCAAATCAGGTCTGTTTAATCTACCGGAAAAAAAAGCCCTATTAGAAAGTAATAGTGAAATAGAAGTAATAGTGGTGGATGTGTCAGAACAGGAGATAGAAAGACCCAAAAAAAAACAGAAATCATGCTATAGTGGCAAGCAGGGATACCACACATTAAAGTCGCAAGTCGTTGCCGATTAAAAAAGTGAGCAGATAATCTGCGTCCGTTGTGAGAAAGGAAGAGTCCATGATTTTCGGTTGTGGAAAGAGAGTAAAATAGGGTTAAATAAGGAAATAGAAATATTAGGGGACAAAGGCTATCAAGGGATTCAGAAAATCCATCAAAACAGTCAAATTCCTCATAAAAAAAAGAAAAAAGAAAAACTAAGTAAAGAGCAAAAAAAAGCCAACCGTCAGTTATCACAACGGCGCATAGTTATAGAACATATTCATCGTCGTCTCAAAATATTTCGGATACTTTCATCAAGATACAGAAATCGCCGACGGCGATTTGGTCTGAGATTGAATTTGATTGCTGGTATCTACAATTACGAACTTCGTTACCGACAAAAATATATATCTTGATTACTTTTGCAAGAGATCTACTGTAGGAGGTCCTTGGATTTTGCCACCCAGTGATTGCCATCCACTCCAACTGCTAGGACTTCCATCGCCATAATTATGATACACAGCCCCATCTTTTTGTTCGCGTATAAATACGTCTAGCCGGCCTTTAGACCATGCAACCGCAGCAGGAGGGTCAGATGTACCAGGTCTATTGGTATTAATTGGGCCACCCACATCATACCAATCTAATTGTGATGGTTTCCAGGGAAATACTCCATCCGACGACTTGTGTTTAATGGTACCATCCCACGACCGGACGAAAATATCAATCCTCTCATCCCCCCAAGAAACAACCGTTGGCGATCCTTTTAACGGTGAGCCACCTAGTGTTTCCCATCCGCTCCAGTTGTTAGGATTGCCATTTCCATAGTTATGATACACATTCCCGTCTAAAGCGAGTACGAAAACGTCTAAACGACCTTTAGACCATGTTACTGCGGCAGCAGACTCAGATGTTTCAACCCCCAGCAGGGGTTGCCAATCTAATTGTGAGGGTTTCCATCCCTTGCCATCCCACCACTTGTGGTAAATACGATTATCCGTGCCACGGGCAAAAATATCGATTCGATTATTTCCCCAAGAAACAACTGTAGGAGAACCTTGAATCAGACCACCCAGTAGTTCCCATCCTGCTAAAGGTTTATCGTTGTTACTTCCATAATTGTGATACAGAGCGCCATCGACACCGCGGGCAAAAATATCAAGTCGATTGCTAGACCATGCCACTGCCACTGGGTAATCCGTAATCCCCCCCCAAGCGGCTGCCAATCAAAGTCAGATGGTTTCCACCAGGCTTTGTTGTCGAACCACTTTCGATAAACACGACCATCGATACCACGAGCAAAACAGTTCAACCAAATAGGGTTTTTTACTATTGGTTCTGCCTGTCCAAACAAGCTTTTGTATTTTGTGACAATTGGATAGGGAATTGTGGCAATTTTTAACATAGGATATACATGAATTAGGAAATTAAGTGTTTAATTTTAACTGTTCTTGCGAACTTATTATCGACCTTACTGTTCGACGAGCATAACTGTAATCCTAGACGGATTTTTTCCATACAAAACCCTTTTTAAGATTTTCTTAAGTAGGGAGGCACAATTATTTGTAGGATGGGTTAGCGGTAGCGTAACATAATCGGGCGTTGGGTTTCATGCTTCAACCCAACCTACGTTCATCTTATAAGTACCTAAGCAAAATTAATTACACATATCTAACCACCTCTTGCCCCTTGCCTATCTTCACTAGGAAATTAATTTTGCACGACTACTTATTTAATTCCACCCACCCACTTAAAAATTATAATTTATCCATCTAATCACCCTCTACCCCAGCAGCGCATTCTTAGTCATTGCTGAATTAAGGTATCAAGGCCAACCTTGCACCCATCCAAAAGTTAGTTTGGAGCTAAGTTTTTAAAATCCCTTATTAGTCGGGTAAATTCCCGACTCTCTCCGCCAAGATTCGATATTCGATCGCTGTCATCTGGCTATTCATTATCCTCTTTTGGTTAGCCCAAATTCAGGGATCGATCGATGCCCGTCACGATCTTGAAAATGGCTGTACCCTTAACTGTAAGTAGGTAGGCGTTAAAAGTTATCAGATACCCCCCTTATCAAGGGGGATCCCCCCGCCTATCGGCACCCCCCTTATCAAGGGGGGCAGGGGGGATCGGCACCCCCCTTATTAAGCTGTCCATTAGTCACATCTTTCTTAACATTTCAAACCTTTGTAGCACAAGGCTTTCAAGACTCGGTT
>NZ_JAPZQM010000048.1:0-1028 GCF_027530565.1 Microcystis sp. LE19-10.1B
TCAGGGAAGATAAAGTTTTCGTGGGGTTGGTCTTGGGGAGCCATCCAAGCTCTCAGACCTTCGTTAAGCAGAATATTTTTAGTGTAGAAGGTTTCAAATTCCGGGTCTTCCGCCGCTCTCAATTCCTGAGAAACGAAGTCATAGGCCCGGAGGTTAAGGGCTAATCCCACCACACCCACAGCACTCATCCATAAACCAGTCACGGGGACAAAGAGCATGAAGAAGTGTAACCAACGTTTGTTGGAGAAAGCGATGCCGAAGATTTGCGACCAGAAACGGTTCGCAGTGACCATGGAGTAGGTTTCTTCCGCTTGGGTGGGTTCAAAAGCCCGGAAAGTGTTGGAACCTTCACCGTCTTCAAACAGGGTATTTTCTACCGTCGCTCCGTGAATAGCACAGAGAAGCGCACCACCGAGGATACCAGCTACACCCATCATGTGGAAGGGGTTGAGAGTCCAGTTGTGGAAGCCTTGGAAGAAGAGAATGAAACGGAAGATACCAGCCACGCCGAAGCTAGGGGCAAAGAACCAGCTAGACTGACCGAGGGGGTACATCAGGAAGACACTGACGAACACCGCAATCGGGCCAGAGAAGGCGAGGGCGTTGTAGGGACGAATGCCGACTAAACGGGCGATTTCAAACTGACGTAGCATGAAGCCAATCAAGCCGAAAGCACCGTGGAGGGCGACAAAGGGCCATAAACCGCCGATTTGACACCAACGGGTGAAGTTACCTTGGGCTTCCGGTCCCCAGAGAAAGAGGATGGAGTGACCGAAGGCATCGGCGGGGGTGGAGACGGCTACAGTCAGGAAGTTGCCGCCTTCCAGGTAGGAACTGGCTAACCCGTGGGTGTACCAGGAGGTGACGAAGGTGGTGCCGGTTAACCATCCACCTAGGGCCATGAAGGCGCAGGGGAAGAGTAGTAAACCAGACCAACCGATGAAGACGAAACGGTCTCTTTTGAGCCAGTCATCGAGAGCATCAAACAGCCCTCTTTCTGGGGCGCGTCCGACAGCAATGGTCATGGG
>NZ_JAPZQM010000387.1:0-4530 GCF_027530565.1 Microcystis sp. LE19-10.1B
TAAATCCTTATCTGGCAAGAGACTTAATTGATTAGTTCGCTCTAGAGCAAAAACAATTGACAAAAATCGCTAAATGCCTTTCTATATAAGGGTTCCATCCCTTATAACCCCCGTCCATTGCATAACACAAACCGAAGAGCCCAAATCTTGTTTGTTCATCCTCAAGGAGCATTTCTATCACTTCACAAAGATTTGTCCGTAATTTATCTAAAGTTTCACCTTGAGAATGTACTCCGGGGAACCCAGGGACATAACCAACATAGAGATTAGTATCAAAATCTTTTTCTACAACAGCAGTAAATGTGTTCATAACCGATACCTAATTTTTAGGCTGACCAGAATAAAAAATAATTATGACATAAATATATAAGGAGAGCGCTAACAAATCTTGGTGCGTTCCCAGGAATTTATTGGCGGAGTAATTCGGAGTTGTCGTGGGGAACGCACCCTACAGCGATGACTAATCTTGGTAATGATAGCGACAGGAAATAATTGTTAGATAATGATCATCGACAACATAAACAAGACGATTAGCTTCATCCGTACGGGACCAAAAACCTGACAAATTCTCTCTCAAGGGTTCAGGTTTACCGATTCCTTCAAAGGGATTGGATAGAGTATCTTGGATGAGCAGATTGATTCTTTTCAGGGTTTTCTTGTCCTGAGATTGCCAATAAAGATAATCTTTTCATGCTTTACTACCCCAAGCCAACTTACGCATCGATTAAATCATGTTCTTGTGTTTTACCTGCTTGATATTCTGCGATCGCTTCTTGCAAATGTTGAGCATTAGCTGCAGATCTTAAGAGATAAACTGTTTCCATCAGACTGTCATAATAACTTTTAGACATGATAACAACATCTTCTGTATCTCCTCTGACAATGAAAGTACAGTTTTTATCATTGGCTACTGTATCTATTACAGATTTAAAGTTTTTTTGGGCTTCACTAAAGTTGACAATGTTGACGCTCATCAGAGTTGTACATGGTTAAGTACAATTGTTATTATAGTTCTGTCCAAATCTGGTTGGCAAAACCCAAAGGCTTCGGGGAACGCACCCTCAAGCTAAACCGAAATAGCATCGCCCTGTTTGGGAAACTTTTCTTTAATATAGCGGAGCAGATCTGACGCAATACCATGATTGTAAATTTTCTTAAATTGCTGCCTTATCTGGCATTATACCTGATTAGAATCTGCTCCGAGACAATCACTTGCGTTAAAACAAAATAAGGCGCGTTACATTTTATTAACACACCCAACCAGATCGGCGATCGCACTATGGAGCGCAGCGGAATTGCCGTCCGGTGCAGCGCATTGTTGGGAGTCCATAAGTCTTTTGATCAGAGCATTACTCATGAGAATTGCTTTTTGGTGATCATTTTGTGCAATACTAATTACTTCTTCAGCATCTTCATCACTGATCATTTCAAATTGTTTCTGGCTTGGACATAAGCTATCATTCAAATCCCTTGGTTCAAACTTGTCTAATTCATCACCATAACTTCGTTTATTGATTTTTATTATTTCCTGTCCAATATCACTGAGCAAATACACAAATAATTTATTAATAAATTGTTCTCCGAATTTATTTGGATAAAAGGAATGAAAGCAGGTAAAATTTATTGCTGTTGTGAAATTGCGTATTACTTTTAACCTGCCCCTGCTAAAGACTCCGAATAAAATTGGAGCTGGTTTTCTATTTTCAATTTTGTACCAGGTCTTCCTTGTTTTTGTAAGATACCTCCCATGGTATCCCAATTTTTCGCCTTCTTTTATGTAATTTCGTATTTCAGAGTTGTCGTGATCTTTTACATCTAAACAATGGACTGGCTTATCCTCATTGTATAGTATATTAAAATCATGCTCAGTAAATACTGCTTTGCGGATTTGAGAGCTTTTTGTAATACACTTACAAATATTATTATCACTCAACTTCCGTTGCTCAATTTTTGATTTTTTTAACGCAAAAAATTCATTTGCGCCAGTAGCAATACCTCTCGTAAACGTACCGTATAGGGACAACTTACAGAAGCCATTTGGAGATACTTGTTCAGTGAACAATGATGAAATAATAGGTGTCCACTTTTTGTTGTATGGTAAATTCGATGGTTCGATTTCCCACTGATAGAATTTACTAATATCAGATATTTTATCTATTTCATCAATTTTTTTGATCTGTAAAATTTTAATGGTTTCTTTTTTTCCGTCATTTTTACAAAGAAGCACACAAACGGTTGTCGTTGCCTCTGGGAAAATTTCTTTTTCATTGGCAAAGATTATTATTTGCTTCAATAAATGATTTTCAAGGAGACTTTTTTTGATTTCTTTTCCGTAGCCAGTATTAAAAAATTCAAAAGGCATAATATACGCCAAGTTACCATTGATTTTAAGTTCTCTTAAAGACTTGACAAGGAATACGGAAGAGATATTAGAGTAACCGATAAGTTTCTTCCCTATTTTTTCTTCAATTTTTGGTAATATATCATGACGCTTAAGAAATTTCTGAAATCGCATATATGGTGGATTACAAATGATACCGTCAAATTTTTCAGTTTCAGCTTCGAGGTAATCACTATTGATAACTCTCAAATAAGGACTGTCACCATTACGATTGAGAAACTCAAATATATTTCTATCAATCTCATATCCAATGAAATGTACTTGATTACCTGAAGGTATTTTTATTGCTTCATCATAAAAAACGCCTAAGCCAAACGCTGGGTCTAATACTGTTTCTGGATTATCTTTTAAAACCCACTGTACCATGAGGCGAGCAACGCACATAGGTGTAAAAAACTGACCGTAATCCTTCCTATGATTAAGTGGAGTTTCAGCTATATATTTTAACTCACGCATTAATAACATCCCTTAGAAATATTTTATTATCAAGGTATCCCTTGCCGCCTGCAAAAGTGACATAAAAAAGCAGACGCCCCCTGTCTAATTCTTTCAGAGCCGATTTATGTTCAGGCATATCAATTTTTCCAATGACTTCTTTTCCAATTTGCACATTGATCTTGATCGTAGTTTTACCTTGATTTTTTACATCTCTTTCTATTGAAAAATTATTTCCATCATTGTTATCGTTTGAAACCAGTGCCAAAATATCTTTAAATGATATTATATATGCCTTGTCAAAAAATACTTGTAGATAAAAATGCTTGACATTATATTTCTGAATCCACCTGTTGACCAAGGCAACATCTTCAATTTTTGGGGTAATGCCCAAATAATCGCGTTTGTGCAGTATTTTTATATTTTCTTTGAGATTCTTCAGTAATTCAGTTAGATTTCTTAACTCTTTTGTTGATGACCATGACGGACAACGAAAGTCTAATTCTCTAAAGGTGTCATCTGTAGCATTTGACATTAGATTGTAAATTGTCTGGTTTTTTCGCCTTAATAGATCACCAAGGTCGGTATTGATTATGTCTTGTCTAATTTCTTCGCATTTTTTAATGGCCCGATCTTGTCTGTCCCGCATGAATGCCGCATATTTGTCTGCTAAAAAAGAACTTGATCTTACTTCAATCGCAGCCACAGCCTGCCTTATGTGCTGATCATTTTTAATGTCAATACTTCCATCCGGAAAGTCTCTGACCTTAAATATCAGTATATCTGGCCTCTTACCTATCGCATTAAGTTCACTCTGATATTCCATATAGAAATCAGCAAATCCATCATCACCTGCGGCTATGGATTCGGAACGCCCATATTTAACAGCAAAATAATCACCAGAATATTCATTGACTGCCTTAAAGACGATTGTTTCAGCCCAATCACCCTGTTCCTTGTTCGTGAGAAATTCGGAGTTAGCCATTGTTGGGGGCTTTCCAGTCATTTGTATTTCAGTATCAATCTCAAGTGGTGATTGCTTTATCAGGTTCAGAATATCATCTTTGTACATGAATTCTCCTTCTTGTTCAGCCCAGCCATCAATTATACCGCTCCCTGCGATCGAGCAACCCCCTCTATATTAGAACTCTTGCATAGATCCAACACCACTAAATAAAACCCTATACGACACCGTGCGGTTTAATCACCTCAATTTGGGGATAATTACCCCACAGAGGGGTCTAGCATTCCACTCAAGACGTGAAGACGACAATACCAAGCAATTGAGGCGGAATATCTCCCCATCTCCCCAAATCCCCCCGCAACGCGCACGACGTGGTCTCCCCCCGCAACGCCCAGCAACTGGTCTCCCGAAAAAATTTTAGATTTTCTTAAGATCGACCTGAAAAACATTGGCTATTTTTTCCAATATAGTGTAAGTTAAGAAAAGTAAAGATTTCTCACAATTCTTCCACACATCTGCTCGCCTGCTCAGATGGATGGAGGAGAGAGCGCGGAATCTTAGCAATAATATACATTTTTCGGAGAAAACCCCCATGACCATTGCTGTCGGACGCGCCCCAGAAAGAGGGCTGTTTGATGCTCTCGATGACTGGCTCAAAAGAGACCGTTTCGTCTTCATCGGTTGGTCTGGTTTACTACTCTTCCCCTGCGCCTTCATGGCCCTAGGTGGA
>NZ_JAPZQM010000034.1:0-6026 GCF_027530565.1 Microcystis sp. LE19-10.1B
AAATCCTTATCTGGCAAGAGACTTAATTGATTAGTTCGCTCTAGAGCAAAAACAATTGACAAAAATCGCCAAATGCCTTTCTAAATAAGGGTTCCATCCCTTGTAATCCTCGTCCATTGCATAACACAAACCGAAGAGCCAGAAATCAAAGCAATTAGTAAGGTTATATTCAGGATTAATTGCCTTAATTTCGTTTTCTAGTGTTACTAATAAGGTTGCGGTAAGCATTCCTCGAATACCACCACCATCTAAGCTTAAAATGCTGAAGTTTTTTGAGTTTTCCATGATTGATTTCTCCAGTTGAGTTGGTTACAAAATAGCAAGTTTCGGATGGGTTATAGGAGCGTAACAATGATAATTACAAAGCAAAAAGGTGTGTGAAGTAATGTACTCTACAAGAGCGGTGATCGTACTTTCAGATGGCATATGTAAATCTAGCAAGCTATATTATTTTGCTCTTTTTTGCTTCTCGATCTCCATTTTCTTTTCCTCTTTTTCTCTTATTCTTTTTTGGCCAAACTTCGTTGCGTAAAGATTTTCCCTTTACCTCTATCATCAGGTTCTGATATTTGGATTTGGCACTAGAGCGATACATGGGATTAAAGTGCCATTGAACTTGATCTAGAATATCAAAATTGACTCCTTTTTGCTCTAAACATTGAATAAATCTAGGAATAAAATAATCTCCAAGCTTACTGACCATCTTTGCAGACGTCCACTTAGAACCCTCTTCTGAACGGTCAAATGTGTTACCCAAAAAGTAAAAAGCTCCTCGACGATTATCAAGTAATTCATGTTTTTTTAAATAATCATCAGCACCTGTTGTACCGACCGTGAAGCCAGAGGAAATAACTGTAATTTCTCCTCGTTTCATTAATTTGTTTATTATTGGCATCCAATTATTTTGACTACCATGATGGGGTAATTTAATCACCTTTATAAATAATTCTCTTTCGCCTTCAATCAATGACGATATTCTGTCATTTGCCGAATCTTTTTCCATATCACCAAGAGTTAGCATCTGCCATTTTTTTTTCATCTTTTTCAACTGTTATTAAACAACCTAGACTTTTTTCATTTTCAATCTTATCTTCATCTGATTCTGTACGTTCTGCTTCCTTGAATTTGAATTTGTTAGGATCTGGAATTATAAATTTAATTGTTACCTTTAAATCGTCATCATTATTAAGACTTAATTCTTGCGAATCTTGATCATCGTCAGGAAAAGAAATTGTTGCATGATTTATTTTGGGATGTTTTATTATTTTTTCTAGTTTTTTCGTTAGTGTAGTTTTAGAAGGAAGAAAAATTTTGTTAGTGCAGCGTTCCACTACCTCTTTCCATTGCGTATCATTGCCTATATGATCTTCATGCAGATGAGTAAATATGACGTTTTCTAATGTGTGATCTGCCTGAATGCCCAAATGACAATATTTACGCTTTACCTGTGGTGCTCCCAAATCAATCAGGGTATGACGATCCATCTTTTTGCCATAGGTCAGTAAGCAACAATCACCTGCTTTATTTCCCCATCCACCGCCAAATTGAGTAATCTTGAGTCCCATAATCTTGCTCCTAATTAATAAACTAAAAAATTGACTTTCAAGAAATTGTAATACCCAGTATTTCTAAGCAGATAAAAGCTGTTTTGCCAACGCCTTTGCCCCACTCAACGGGTCATAGAAATTAAACGCTAACGCCAAAGTTTGCGGTTGTCCTTGCATAAACACCAGCGTTAATGCCAAAGACACACTGCCCCCCCTCGCCGCCATCAGCGTCGCCTCGAATCGTGCCGATTTAACATCTAGCAAACCTCCTAAACTGTACTTGACGATAAACTGACCCACATCGGCGATTGACCCAATAGAAACTTTGAGTCCTTGTAAGGTTTGAGTCGCCACAGATAACGCTCCCGTTGCCGTTTCCCGTGCAGTAAACAAACCAGCAATCCGCACATCCGCATCAATCGGGAAATTGACAATGGTTTTCTCCAAACCGCGCACCACCTGCTTGGCCCCTTCTAATACCCCATTGGCCGTCTCCCGTGCAGTAAACAAACCAGCAATCCGCACATCCGCATCAATGGGAAAATTGACAATCGTTTTCTCCAAACCGCGTACCACCTGCTTGGCCCCTTCCAATACCCCATTGGCCGTTGCCTTAGACGCTTCAACTCCACCGATATAAGTATAAAGTCCGGCAATTTCAGAACCCTTAGCCGTCGCGTAGGCCGACAATTCCGCCCAACGGTAACTCTTTTCGTACCATTTAGATTGATTAAACCAGCGTTCCTTATTGCTAATATCCTGTTTTAGCTGTTCAATTCTTCGCTTGGTGTTATCAATCTCTCCCTGAAGGGAATTCACATCATTTTGCGCTCGTTGCACCGCTCCCTGAGCATCCCGCATCCGCCCAGAATCGCGGTCTCGTTCGCGCTGAATGGTTTGCCGCATATTATTAATATCCGTATTGAGCTTATCCACCTCCCGTTGAGCAGAAGCAACTGCCGCCTGAGCATCTCGCATTCGCTGGGCATCGCGATCGCGTTCCCGTTGAATCGTTTGCCGCATATTATTAATATCCGTATTGAGCTTATCCACATTTCGTTGAGCGGAAGCCACTGCATCTTGAGCATCTGAAAGGCTTCTTGTTGCCTCATCGGCGGCGGCTTTAATGGCATTCGAGGCTTCTCGACGGAGATACTCCAATAAATCATTCCGCATCGTAGCAACAATAAAGAAATCGCCCCCTTGCGTTAAATTTTGTCCCCGTACTTCTAGAGTACATTCAAATAAATCAAAAATCTTGCCAATCGTCGTAAACGTAAAACCACTATCCGAGAGGCGGATTTGGGTTTCACTACGAATCCCCAACAGTTCGACTGCTCCTGATATATCCAGATTGGGAACGGTTTTCGGGCTAACCTTGAGATAAAGTGAGGGTTTAGGCTTGCCTGTGGCTCCTGTAAGCTTAAAGATACCCGCTAAGTTAATCGGTTCCACATCCCCTTTCACTTCAACTCCATCAAGATAATCAATTTTTAGATAGCCATAGGCTCGCAATCCCCAGAAATACATCGTTCCTTCTAATTGCGTCCCTTGCTCGAATTTTAATTCCCCAATTGTCGTCGGTTGCGGAACAATGTAGATTTTGACGTTTTCAAAGCCAATATCTAAAACCGTTTTAGCCAGAGAAGCGGGAATGGCTTGTTTCACCGCAGTTCCACAGAAAGTACCGATCACGTCCATGAAATAGAGGCGATTAAAAGCGATCGCCAGCATACTGCGGCTCGGCATAGCCGAATCAAATTTCACCGCCACTACACCCTGAAATTCCCCAATTTGCAACGTACCAGCAATTCCCACTGTCGGTAGCGGTGGCGGGAAACTCATTCCTAGTTCGATCGCGACATTGGCAATGGACACCCCTTTAGCATCAAAAGGATCTTGCCAAATCCCCAACATAGTCGCTTGAAACTCAGCCGAGCGCGGTTTGACTTCCATGCCACCAATAAACCGCAGGACACTATTATTCAGAATGGCTGTTACTGTCCCCATCAAAGTTAGCGAAAAGTCACTGGGAGCAGGCTTCAGACGAAACCGAATATCACCAAAGGCAACGCCTTTACCTAAATCGAAACTGCCATCAATTGAGGCTTCTATAACCAAATCGGCTGGTTTTCCACTGATAGCGGTATAAACATTGAGGGACGTAATTCCCAAAAGCGCATCCACACCTAATCCAGACAGATTCATGCCCGCAAAGAAGTTTAGCCCTCGAATGATAGCCACATCACTCCGTTGAGCCTGTACTCGTGTGAGAGCGAAATTGCGATCATCGCTAGAAGCCAGAATTAAAGCCGTATTGGAAAATTTGAGTCCATCAAGCACCCTGAGTTCATCGGCAATCTCTGAGAACTTCCAATAACTGGGAGGCATAAACCCAGCAGTAAAGCCCCAACGGTTGTCAATCTTCTTCACGATTAACTCAACTTGCCCCAAGCTAGAACCTGCGGCTAGGGAGAAAGATTTTTTCTGAGGTGCAATAGTCACCTCTACATCCGAAAAAGACAACGCCAGCACACTAGCAGGAATCGGCAAATCACGAATCACCTCACTCCCGCAGAGTCTCTGTACTAAAGGTGACAGGTTTAATGAGGGAATATGGCCTTGTAAAACAAAATCGCCGGGGAATTGATAGGTAATGGGGAAGCGGGCTGTATTTACTTCTAACGTCCCACTAATAAATCCCGTAACGGAACGCTGACGAGTTGTTGCTTCTGCCTGAGTTGAGTTTGCCGATCTCAGCACTTGAAAAGAAATATCTTCAACTTCTAACCCATCAACACCAATGGGAATCGGCCAGCTATTGCTCGATTTTCCAGTCAGAGAGAATTCTCCAGTTTTGGGGGTGACTGCAATTTCAATATTGGCAAATTCAAAATCGGGAAGGTCGGTTGGTAACTCAACCATTGCAAAAAACTCTTCCAGAATAGCCGACAGATTCAGCTTGGAGATTTGTCCGCGCAGGACGAACTGATCTTCAATATCGGCAACGAGACTGACTTCGGCTCCCGCTATCGTCAATGTTCCAAGGATTAACCCCGATACAACAGTTTTGCCGTCAATGCGGGCTACTTCAAAGTTAGTTTCAACTTGCTCCAACTTCACCAGTTTAGGAATAATTTCCCAATCGGTTAATGCTGAACCACTTAGGGAAAAAGCTCTGTTTTTAGGGTCTAACGTCACACCCAACTCAGAGAACACAATATCTGGAAAACCTTGAGGGACAGAAACTTCATCAAAGGCAAAGAAATTGATCAGTCGAGTTAAGCTCAGTCCCCCTCCCTGAACCAGATAACCATGCATGGTAAATCCTGGCAAAGAGGCTCCAACACTAAACTTTGCTAGACTGTCAATGGTCAATTCTCCTGACAAATCACAAACCAAAGTACGGTTTTCGGAAGAAGTAGGATTATCTACTAAAAAATAAACTGAGACATTTTCAATGGCGATTTTGTCTGTTATTTTCCAGGGTTGTATTGAATTAACATATACCGCAATCGACTCTAGTTTTTTCTCCGTTGAACTAACATTCAGTGTAAGCCGAGAGAGAACTAAACCCTGTTCGGGACGATAGCCATCGGGCAGTAAATCAGCAAGGGCGGTTCCATTTAAAAGCGCAGTTAACTGAGAAAGCCCTGTTAAAGAAAAGTCTTCTAAATCAGCTTCAAACGTCAAGTCCTGATGAGAGCCTCGAAAGGTCGAATAAATTGGCAAATCAACGGAATTATCTGAGCTGCCAACCTTAATCTGAGTTTCCAGCGCAAAGTAAGCACTGGTGTAAGGAGGAAGACCACTTTCTGCTTCATCGATCACATCGGCAACAAGATCGAGTTCTAAAGAAGGAACGCTTAAGTAGCCCAAACTAATAAGCTAAACGGCTTTTACTTCGGATCACCGATATAGACTCCAAAAGGGTTATAGCTGTTGGATCATGCAGGTTAAGCGCCGTTTAGCTTATCTCCTGTGATGGGAGCATTAAGAAAAATCTCCGTCCCTTTAGGAGTAGGCACGATTAAGCCAGTTACTTTCAGAGAGAGTATCTCGCCAATAAATTGACTTAAGGGAATGAAGTCATTATCAATTGTCAATTCGGCTTCAAACCGAAGCCCAGAAACCTGCTCAGGTTCTTTAACTTCAACAGAATCAAGAATTAATTTGGGTTGTTGAAAGATTAGCCGATCAAATAAAAATTCTTCCTCTTTTAACCCCATTTGGGTAAGAATACTTGTTCCCAAACTCGGAAAACTTTGAGTAAATTTCCAAGTATTTGGCAATAGTGTAACTAGAGTCATTTGTGGCTTCTGATCTTTTAAGTAAAATGGTTCTTCGGTTTTTGTTATGCAATGGACGGGGGTTATAAGGGATGGAACCCTTATATAGAAAGGCATTTGGCGATTTTTGTCAATTATTTTTGCTCTAGAGCGAACTAATCAATTAAGTCTCTTGCCAGATAAGGATTTA
>NZ_JAPZQM010000601.1:0-2481 GCF_027530565.1 Microcystis sp. LE19-10.1B
CCTTTATAGAGACAGACATTGCCGCAATTTTTGTCAATTGTTTGCGATCTGGAGCGAACTAATCAATTAAATCTCTTGCCAGATAAGGATTGAGTCGATTTATGCCCCCCTATCGAACCATAACAAGTCCCGAAGAGCCGAAAAAATACTGATAACCGATAACTGATAACTGATAACTGATAACTGATAACTGAAACAGTGGGATTTTCCTTTGAATTAATCGGCCAGTGTCCCCAAACTGGTGCGCGGGTTGGGGTTTGGCATACTCCCCACGGACCGGTAGAAACACCCCGTTTTATGCCCGTGGGAACTTTGGCCACGGTGAAAGGTTTGACCCCCGCTCAAATCGCCAGCACGGGAGCGCAAATGATTCTCGCTAATACCTATCACCTGCATCTGCAGCCGGGAGAAAGTATTATCGAGAAAGCGGGAGGTTTACACGATTTTATGGCGTGGAATCAGCCAATATTAACAGATTCGGGTGGATTTCAGGTGTTTAGCCTCAGTCAACTCCGGCAAATTAAAGAATCGGGAGTCACCTTTCGATCACCGCGGGACGGTAGAATAATCGAAATTACGCCGGAAAAATCGATTCAGATTCAAAATGCCCTCGGTGCTGATGTGATTATGGCCTTCGATGAATGTCCCCCCACGGGAGTCAGTCATGAGACCATGAAAGCATCCATAGAACGCACCTATCGCTGGTTAGAGCGCTGTCTGACGGCCCATCAACGACCTCAAGAACAGGCTTTATTCGCCATAGTACAAGGGGGAATCTATGAGGATTTACGGGCAGCGGCGGCGCAATCTTTAGTAAAACTCGATTTACCCGGTTATGCTATCGGGGGCGTGAGTGTGGGGGAAGAAACGAGCCTAATTCATCGCATTGTCCAGATAACTGCCCCTTTACTCCCCGAAAATAAACCCCGTTACCTGATGGGAGTGGGAACCTATCGAGAAATGGCCAAGGCGATCGCTAGTGGCATAGATCTGTTTGATTGCGTCATTCCCACCCGTTTTGGTCGCCATGGCACGGCTTTAGTGCGGGGAGAGCGTTGGAACCTCAAAAATGCCCGTTTTAAGGAGGATTTCGCCCCTTTAGACGATACTTGTCCCTGCTACACCTGTCAACACTTTAGCCGTGCCTATCTGAATCATTTAATTAAATCGGGGGAGATGTTGGGTTATATTCTCTTATCTCTGCACAATATCGCCGAATTAATCAGATTTACCCGTGAAATTCGTCAATCTATCCTAGGGGGGACTTTTGCCCAAGATTTTGCCCCTTGGCTTGAGGATGCCGTAGATGTTACCCCAACGTGATAAAATTTCAGGAAACGTTTGAAAATTTTCTTGTCAAGGTAGATAGAGAGATGGAAACTGCACTTTTGTTCGCCAAATTGCCAGAAGCATACCAAATTTTCGACCCCCTAGTCGATGTCTTACCCCTGATTCCCCTATTTTTCCTCTTGCTGGCCTTTGTTTGGCAAGCATCCGTCGGGTTTAAATAGGGTTTGCGGCAAAAAGCTTTTCGGTGGTGGCAGGGTGTGGGGTGTGGGGTGTGGGGTGTGGGGTTTTACCGATTTTGAGGTAGTCAGTTACCTAATTTTCAGGGAAAAAGTCCCAGAATTTTCCCCCCGATCCCCGCAATGGCTGGCACTTTTTGAGGGAAAAAAAGTCTAAAAGTCTTATCCAACAAGGTTTTTAGATTTATTCAGCAAGCCTTAAATAAATCGACCCTCAATTATCAGTTATCAGTGAGCAGTTATCAGTGAACAGATTTGAGTTTTAAGTGAAATGACATCTTTTCACTGATTACTGTTTACTGATTACTGAAAAAGCTTCCCAGATTAAAACAAAGTCCCAGTTAAATCAGCACCGGTTAAGTCCACATCTTCTAAAATTGCCCCGCGCAAATCCGCATAACTGAGATCCGCACCCCGGAAACTGGCCCGGGTGAGATCGGTAATAAATCCGTCTCTTTCGGGACTAGCACGAAAATTAACCCGGCAAAGTCGGCAATTAGCGAAATTGGCTCGATATAACAGGGAGCCGCTCAGATTAGCATAGTTGAGATCGGCTCCGCAAAAGTTAGTTTTGCCCAAGTCCGTGCGTTGGTCGGAAGTGGAGCGAAAATCCGTATCGATTAATAGGGCCTGCTGGAGATTAGCACTGTTGAGATTAACACCGTTTAAGACGGCTTTGGTTAAATAAGTGGCTTCTAAATTGGCTTCGATGAGATTAGCTCCGCTTAAGTCCGCATCGCGTAAACAAGCTCGATAAAAGTCCACTTGACTTAAATCTGCCCCCCAAAGAATCGCCTCACTTAAATCCGCTTCTCTAAGTAGGGTCTGCTGAAAAAGTTTTTCCTGGGGGTAGGAGTCAGTAGCCGGTCGTCAGGAGTCGGTCGTTTCAGGCTTTGTTGCCCTTGTTTTTTGTACCAAGCGATGTACCACAAGAAGGATAATGCAAGGTTTTTGA
>NZ_JAPZQM010000258.1:0-13806 GCF_027530565.1 Microcystis sp. LE19-10.1B
AGCTCAGCATCCCTATAAAACTCAAATCTTGGACTTCCATTCCTGCAAAACCCAATGGGCAACTCGTTCACTCTATTTTGAGGGACAGAAGCGAAATCAATTCTGTATCCTACACTACCGTTTGAATTTGGAATTGCTGGCACGACTCCTTAAGAGTTGACAGAGAAAGGCTCATGAGGTATTGTCCGCTCAATACAACAACAAATCCCAAAAACTAAGCCACCAACATCTTAACATAGAACAAAGAAACTTGCTCTACCAACCTAGTCAAGAGGGAAATTTATCTCAACGGCAAATGGCCGTCTTGCTCGGATGTCATCAAAGCACGACCAAAGCGATAATTAAGAAGTAATCAAAGTTGCCTCGGATGCTATCTAGCCGATGACCCTATCTGACCAAGAAAGACAACAACTCTGTGACACTGCTCGGGAAGTGGCGAAACTTTCCTATTCTCCCTATTCCCGTTTTCGGGTGGGGGCAGCGGTCTTGACAGATAAAAAGATTTATGCTGGTACTAATGTAGAGAACGCTAGTTATGGCTTGAGTTTGTGCGCGGAAAGGGCAACTTTAGCGCAAATAGTCGCAGCGGGCGATCGAGAAGTACGGGCGATCGCTATAGCCTGTATCGATGGGGTGGACAAGGATGATATTAGTCAGTTAACTCCCTGCGGAGCCTGTCGTCAATGGATAGCCGAATTAGCGCCGCAAGCGGAGATTATTATCTGTGGAACTCAGCAAAATTATCGTTTTAATCTCTCGGATTTACTGCCTTTTTCCTTTCGTTTTTAACTGTGGGTAATGGGGGGAGGAGCGAGCGTTTACTCATTTTGCGCTGATAGGAAATGCGATCGAGATAGGGTTGGCTGAATAAATCTAAAAACCTTGTTGGGTAAGACTTTTAGACTTTTTGGACATCAAAAAGTGCCAGCCATTGGAGGGATCGGGGGGAAAATTCCGGGACTTTTTCCCTGAAAATGGGTAAAACCCTACACCCCACACCCTACACCCGTTCGGACCTCGGCGTGAGCTTTTGTCGAACGCAAAAGCTCACGGCCGAAGCCCACACCCTGCCCCCACGAAAAACTTTTTCAGCAAACCCTAAATATGGTAAGGCTACGGTAGCCGTACCACCTCACAACACAAGTCAAAATTGCTCTAATTGTGCTCAAAAAGTACCTAAATCACGCGATGTGCGACTAAAAACGACAGAATCAGGGTTCCAGAGGATACTTTATCTCTGCTAATTTCTGAAAGCCTTGTAAATCAAGACTAAAAATATAGTTGCACATCGCGTTAAATCTCTATCTACAAGAACATAGATTTGTCCCGATTGTGGCTATGTAGAAGATAGAGACATTAACGCCGCTATCAATATTCTGAAAAGAGGACTAAGTACGGTAGAGCATACCGAAACCCCCCCCTGGCGAATGTTGGATACGTCCTGCCAGATTAAGGAAACTCGGCGGAACCAAGAATCCCTCGCTTTTAGCGACGGGAGTGTCAATGTGCTAAACGCTTTTCAAATGAGCGAACCGTGAGTCCTGAAATTTTCTGGTTCTCATTAAGCCGAGATTTTGTGGCAACTTATTGAGAATGTAGTCTCTGAAACGCTCATAATTGCCTTCCATATTCTCAATAACTACGGCGGATTCAGGATTAGTCTGGTACATTCTCCACGCGGAAAAGCTTATCCAATAAGGAATTAGCTGTGCCAGACGAATAAAGCAACCGCCGTAATTGATTCTCAATTGCAATAAAATCCAGTATGATTTATTACGCTTCCAGGGCCGCTCACATCAGGAAGAAATCGCTGCTGACCAGGTTGGGGAAGACCGCGTTGGCCGACGCCACATCCGAGGGGAAGGCCGGATTGAAGCGGTTCAGGTTGGCGATCTGCGTGGCCGCGACAACGCCGGTGCCGTCGGGATCAAAGAACAGATCACCGTTGGAGAGGTTGTAGATGAAGCGTTGGTTCGCCGTAGTGGCCACCGTGGCCCCGGCCTCCGCCCGCAGCTGGGCCGCGGTGAGGGTGGAGCCGCTCAGGCCTGCGTAGACGATCTTGTCGAAGACCAGTTTGTCCACACCGGAGGTGAAGTCCCGCAGCTGATCCACCCCATTGAGGCCTGGGGCTTCGTTGAAGGTGAAGAGATCGTTTCCTCCACCCCCTGTGATGATGTCGTTCCCCTGGCCGCCGATGAGGGTGTCGTTACCAGCCTGTCCCTTCACCAGATCATTGCCGAGGCTGCCGCTGACAACGTCGTCGCCATTGCCGCCGTTGAGATCATCGGCGCCATCCTCACCGAAGAGGCTGTCGTTCCCCTCTCCGCCATACATATCGTCGTTGCCGGTGCCGCCATACATCTGATCTTTGCCGGCATCCCCACGCAACATATCAAAGCCGTTTTCACCGTAGATCGTGTCATCCCCTTCACCGCCATCGACAAAGTCATTGTCATCGCCGGCCCAGAAGGTGTCCGCGCCTGCATCGCCCCACATGCAGTCATCCCCACCCAAGCCCTTGAATTGATCGGCGCCGCTGGTGCCGCCAAAGAGCTCGCTGGCCTTGCCCTCCCCGTTGGGACTGAACACGCCGCGGGCATCAAGGTAGTTGCCACCATTGCCGACAAGCACGCCATTCACATAGCCAGCCCTGCCCACCAACCGTTGAGTTCCGGTGATATCAACCACCGTCTGAGTGGCCCCAAGCAATAAAGCTTCAGAAGAATAGGTGTTGAAGCTCTGCAGGGATCGCTCATAATCAGCATCATTCACCGCAAAGATCTTGTGGTAGAGATGCTTCACTCCCGTGGCGGCCATTACCATGTCGGCCACCGTCTTCCCCTTGATTTCCTCCACCAGATCCGTGGCAGCCAGCTTGCTCAGGTAGTAGGCCTCATCACCCCGCTGCAGTTGCTGCATCTGGTAGGCATAGATGAAATCATGGGTGGGGCCAAGCATACCGCCGGGGGTTTTGGCCTCTGCCAATCCACCCAGCCAGAGGGAGATCTTTTGGAAGTCCTGGTTGCCGCTGGGCGTGTTCACGGGCGCTGAGGGATTCAGGGCATCCGTGCTGCTGCCGCCGTAGAGCAGGCCCATGAAGGCCCCATCCCCCATGGCCAAATCCGCCGCAGCGGAGAGGGCGGCGGCGTAGGTGGCGGCCGCGCCGGGAGCCGGACTGGCTTGCAGTTGATTCCAATAGGAGAGATCGGCATTGCCCGAATAGCCGCTGAGGATGGCATCGCGGGCGTAGGCCATAATGAACGTCTTCAACGATTCGGGATGAAGCAGATGGGCTCCAAAATCTCTCCAACTGATATAAGGCCGCAGGTTGGCCTCCAGGGCCGCAAGGTTGGCGTCAATGGCATTGTTGGCCTGCACCAACCCGGTGGTCCCATCTGGAGAGGTACGCACGCCACGAAGGTAGGTTTGAATCTGGCGACGGGCTTCATTGAGGGGCGTGATGCCGGTATCCAGTCCGCGGGCGATGTTGAGGGCACCCAGATCCAAGGGGAGGCCTACCAGGGCGTTTTGAAGGGTGTTGGTGATGAATTCATCGGTGGCGTTGCCCACCTGCTGGCTCATCCCCGCGGCGATCTGCCCTGCCGTGTCGCCCGTGTAGATCTGGGGGGCGAGAAAGGCCTGCAGCAGCGGGATGTCCATCTGCCCGCCGGGGTTAGCCAGGCCCGTTTGCTGGTTCACCGAGGTGAGGGCCACGGTTTCGGTGAGCTGGGAATGGCCGAAGCGAAAGGCGCTGGAGGCGAATTCCGCCAAGATGCTGGCATTGAAGCCGGCGTTGTTGTTGTTGCCCGCATTGGGACCGGCGAATGCACCCAGGTTGGGGGTAATGCGCCGCGCGTACTCCTGCAACACATGGTGTTGGTAGAAGTTTTCATTGGCCAGCTTGGCGATTTCAAACAGCTCTTGTCCGGAAAGGGCCTGGTTATTACCATTGTTTCCGGCATTTTGGGCGAGATTGGCCTGAATCTGAGACAGGATATTGTTGTGGGTTGTGACAAAGATCTCATGCATTGCCGTGAGACCAATATTTTCATTCAGGCGCCCATCTCCGCCCACAGCGTGTTGATTCAGCCGAGAGGGATCCTTCAGATCACCGTTGGCTTTGAAGGGATCGCTGCCAGCAGGCTGGGGAACTCCTTTCCAGTCACTGGCCAGATCGATCAGAAAGGCTGAACCGGCCTTGGCAAGCACCTGATTGGAGGTGACGGCCGCCGTATCAAAGACGTAGCTCTTCTGCCCCGACACCTTGTCGAGCACCACAAAGGCATAGCGCCCCGCATTGGGCTGGCCCTGGGGGATGATCTCCACCAGGGGCACAGACAGCACATCGCGATCGCGCAAGGTCAGGCCAATGCGCTCGGCATTCTTTTTCAGGTCAAACCAGCGGGCGGTGGAGTTTTGCGGATCTGTGAGCAGCCGGCCCGTGAGTTCGCCATTGCCCTTGTATTCCCGCATGAAAATGGCATGGCTCTCCACCGAGCCATAGACCTGGTTGAGATCAAAAAAGGCGGAGGTTTGGTTGATGCTCTCGCCATTGCGTGGGGTGAGCTTCAGCACGCTCTGGCCGCTGTCGTTAGTGGTGGTGGAGGCAACCACGCCGGTGAAGGCCGCCTTGCTGTTGATGGTGGCCACCACATCGTTGAGGGTGGCGCCCGCATTGATCACGATCAGCTGCTCATTGAGCACCAAGGTCCCCCCACTGGTGCCAGTGAAGCTGGTGCCGATGGCGGCGTTCTCATTGTCCACATCCCATTGGCTGGGGCGGCTGTAGCCCGCTAGGCCTAGCTCCGCCACCAGGGCATCGCGGCTGCCCTCGCCGATCTCCACCTGCACCGTGTTGGTGCGGGAGAGGGCCATGAAGTTGGTGGGCGAGCCAGGGGTGTAAAGGCTGTCTCCAGGGAGCAGGGGGATCAGCAGGCTGCCATCCTTGCCCTTGGCGAGAAAATCCATGCCGTGGTCGTTGTATTGGCCAAACAGGGCGAAAAAGCCTGAATTCGGCAGGGGATTTCCGGTATTGGAGCCATTCACCCCATTGCCACCGGTGAGAATGGTTTCATGGCGGGTGTTGTTTTTCTGGCTCACCCGCTTGCCGGCCTGGGTGCCAGCCTGGGTCCACTCCCTGGCGTAGGGATCATCCAACAACTGCAGCGCTGTCCTGCCGCTTTGATTGGAAACCAGATTGCTGATCAGCCTGGGGCTGGCATCAAAGATGTCGGGATTGCTGGGATTGGCATAGCCGCGAAGGCTGTAATCAAGCGTATAGTTTTGGTCGTAGACGACCGCTCCCGTCTGGAAGTTGATCTGGAAACCACCCGTGGCTTGCGTGAAGCTCTGGCTGGTGAGACGGCGAAACAGCGTGCCCGTCCCCCCAGCCATGAATTTCGGATCTGTGGTGGACAAGGGGTAGGGTGCCGTGGTGGGGGTGATGCCGCCACCCACCTGGTAACGCAATTGATCCGTGCCATCGACAAAGCGGATGCCGCTGGTGGCCTTGGCACCCGTCACACCCGGATTGAAGCCCGGCAGAACGGCGAGACGGGGATCGTTGTTCCATTCCTTGTAGACGCGATATTGATAACGGAGAAAAAACAGATCGTCGATTGTGAACGTATCAATCACCGAATCGAAATTGGGATTTGGCATGATTTGGTAGTGTGCAATACTTTTCCTACATTCATTATGGCATACTGAGGTACAGCCGACATCCGTGTAACCCACATTCCGCATCCTCAACTGTCACATTGGCTGTCCCCGTCTAGAGACTTGAGTAAAAAGACTTAGCTGGTGAGGATTTTCTCTGCGTCCGCTAGGGGGGTCTTGAGACCCCTAATTATGAAAAAATAGGAATTGTTGGAAAACTTAGGCGAGTGGGCTGTTCGACCATGAATGGCCAATTCAAGTCTGAAAGTGAGGATATTATCAAAAAATATAAAGGGCAACAAGCTCCGGAAAGAGGATTTTCTTTTCTCAAAGACCCCAGCTTTTTTGCCGACAGTGTCTTTCTCAAATCTCCCCAGAGAATTGAGGTCCTGGCCAGGCTAAGGGGCTTGTGCCTGCTGGTTTATACTATTGGTCAAAGACAACTTCGTTTAAGTTTAAAACAGCAGGAGACGGGACTGAAAAATCCGTTGGGTAAGTTGACTGACCGACCGACGTTACGCTGGATATTTCAGGGCTTCCAAGGAATTCATCTCCGACCTATTCAAGACAATCAAAAGATTAGCAACTTAACGGACGAGAGGCGCAACATTTTGAGATTTTTCCCCAAACCTTGCCAAGAATATTATCTCTTATCTTGACCAGATGGATTGACTTCAAGGGGTGACAAAACAAAGCGAGCAACTCGAACATCTCCCGCTAGATGTTAAGTCTGATGGACCGGTCATTCTCAACAAGCACTGTTTATTGAGAATGACCGGGGGAACCCTGAAAATTTCGGCTTAGTTGGCGGCAGCTTGCCGCCAACTCACTCCTCTAGATAAGTATTTTGATACTAAATCCGTTGAGTATAGGCTACATATCAGGACAGGCAAAAAGCAACAGGCTTCGGCCGTGAGATCAGCGTTCGACAAAAGCGTTCGACAAAAGCTCACGCGGCTCGACTGAGCTCGCCGAACGTCCGAAGTCTCACGCCGAAGTCTCACGCCGAGGTCCGAACGGCAAAAGGCAAAGGGGAGAATAAATAATCAGTTTTTAATAACTGGATTTAGTATGACTCACGCCCCTTCCTCTTTTGAGACGTTGTGACACTTAGGGTGCGGAATGTGGGCTACAAGCTCGGCACAGTATTAGGCAGTGCCTTCGGTATTGCACTGAAAACGTCTAACTGATAACTGTTATTAGTCATTTCACTTTGGCACACTGGACAAATCTATATCTACATACCACAAATTCTTAAGATATTTTCCCATCGCTCTAGAGTGTATCAGATTTATTTGAAATGACTATATAGCGTTTTTCAGTCTGCTGAGGTACAAAAGTTATGGGTTTTAGGCAAAAGGCAAGAGGCAAAAGTCAAAAGGGAAGAAAAATATGTGTACCTCACTAGCTTATAGCGGTGTGCAGTCGTATTAGGTACAGTGTCACAAGCTATAAACCATGCTAGGCAAAGCTTGGTCTGTATCTCACTCAAGCGCTTACCGCTATAATCTTTGAATACCGCTTAATTATCTCCTCCCGTAGCGACATTTTTAAATCTTTCTTGGGCAGCAGAAAAAGCCTCTTTCATCACCATTTGAATCCTTTTAGGATCGGGTTTTTTACCCCCCATTAAATCGCCAAAATAGACACAAGCGCCCTCTCCTAGGGCCCAGGTATAGGCGGCGGCCCAAGAAGCGGCGATAACACTGCCAAAACCGGGGATAAATTTCACCAATTCCCGACCGATGGCCTGGGCCAAAAAGCCTCCAGCGATCGCACTTACGACTCCACCGGCCTGGGATGGGGTTAAGACTTGACCGTATAATTTGCCTAAAACCCCCACCATTGACACTTGTAGGGCGGTTAAAACGGGCATAGTCGCTAAGGGTAAGGGAATCGCCGCCAAGGTCGCCGCTATGACGGAAAAGGCTAACATATAGCGTCGGGCCACGTCCCGATAGAGATTGCCTAATTTATTGCTGGTTTCCCGATCTAAAAGTTGGTGGATGGTGTTAGCCTCGGCTTTTGGCAATAAATCGGCTAAATTGTCTCTAAATGCCTCTAAACCGTAAAAAACGGGGTTATAACCGTCTTCTTCTAGGGTAAAATCTATTAGCACAGAATTGTCATATAAATCCTTAAAAGTTTCTTTAATTTCTTGATAGGCGCGATTGATATCCTCGCAATCGGGAGGATAAGGGGGATGATCAACGGTATTAGGAGGATAAAGCTGATGAAGACAGGTGACAGCCAGTAAACAGGGTATTTTAGGGTATTTTTGCCGCAGTTGTTTGGTAATTTCTAGGAGGCTATCGGTGGCAAAATCATTAATTTTTACCGTCACGATAAAAACCTGGGCCCGTCCCGTATTTTCGGCTAAATCTGCTAATAATTCCGCGATTACCCTGTCTGTGTGTTGATAGGCATCCCCTAACCCCACCGTATCGGTAAAAATCAACAGGGGTAAGTCTTCTGCGGGGTAGGTGTAGCGCTGGGTGTTTTGGGTGTGGGGACGGAAACCTTGCCCGACGATTTCCGCCGAAACTCCCGTTATTCCCCGAATAATCGAACTTTTTCCCGTTTGCGGTTTGCCGATTAACAGCGCCTCGGTGGTGGGTAATTCTTGACGGACTTTTTCTAAAATTTCCGCCACTTGAGTGTCACTAACACTAAACCACTGGAGGACAGTATTAGTCAACTGGTCGATGGGGAGTCTTTTCATCACTTCCCCCGTGAGACTATTCCAAGTATTGACCAAAGAATCAATGGGCAGTTTATCAGTCATGGGGATTAGAAGGGTTTATGATAACTAAAATAGAGATTTTCAGCAATAGAATCAGACGATGACAAAAGCCGCAATAACTCCGCAAGATTTATCATGGCCTTTTTGGCCAATTGTACCACTTTATCCCTACGGTCAAAGACGGACAATTCGCCAAGAAGTGGTGAAAGATACGCTCTGGACATTTGAGCAATTGCAGGGTATTTTTTATGTGGTCGTGCCGATTCGCATGACGGTAATTAAGTTAGCATCCGGGGGTTTATTTGTTTATGCACCAGTGGCCCCGACTCCTGAATGTATTCGCTTAATGCGTGAGTTGGAAGGTGAACACGGGGAAGTTAAATATATTATTTTGCCGACGATTTCTGGGATTGAACATAAGGTTTTTGTTGGTCCTTTTGCCCGTTATTTTCCTAAGGCTATAGTTTATGTTGCTCCTAATCAATGGAGTTTTCCTCTTAATTTACCTTTGAGTTGGTTGGGTTTACCGGCAAAACGAACGGAAATTTTACCTGCTGACTCGGCAACCACTCCTTTAGGAAAAGATTTTAGTTATGAAATTTTACCCGCAATTGATCTGAATGTGGGATACTTCTCGGAGGTGGCTTTTTTTCATCACTACTCTCAAACTCTGCTGCTGACTGATGGAATTATTTCTATCCCAGAAAATCCTCCCGCTATTTTAGAATTAGACCCCTATCCTCTCCTGTTTCACGCTAAAAATAGTGCTAAGGATTTGGTGGAGGATACCCCAGAAAATCGCCGTCGGGGTTGGCAGAGAATTTGTCTTTTTGCTCTTTATTTTCAACCTCCTGTTTTAGCTGTTCCCAATTGGATTAAGGTCTTTCGAGATGCTTTTACTGCTAAGGAAAAGAGTAAAAAAGCCTATTTTGGTTTATTCCCTTTTCAATGGGGGGATGATTGGCAAAGGACTTTTTTAAATTTGCGTCGAGAGGGGAGGTTAATAGTAGCCCCAATTTTGCAAACTTTGATTCTTAATCGCACTACTGACGAGGTTAGTCAATGGGTTGATAGAATTTACCAATGGCCGATTAAACAGGTTATTCCTTGTCATTTTGCTAGTCCGATTCAAGCTGATAGTCAAGAGTTTCAGCAGGCTTTTTCTTTCTTGTCAAAAGATTCTTATTTACCTAAAGATGACTTGGAATGTTTAGAAAGTATTGATAGTTTTTTAGTGCGCTGGCGATTGACTCCTCCTCCTGATAAAAAATTGTAATTTATGGCTAAGAACTGCTATAATATATGCGGTTGTTAGTTGATTGCTAATCAAGGTCATGCAAATTCCCGAAAATCCCAGTAATGATGACATCAGAGCGGCGTTGATTCAATTAAGTGATGAAGTTAGTGATTTGCAAGAAAAATTCAGCCAATCCCAGGACGTATTCAGTAAGTGGCGAGATGAAATAGGACAAAAAATTGATCGCATAGACTATAAATTTGATGCCTATCAAAAAGGTACAGATGGTATGGTGAGAATGGCTACTACTATCATCATTGCCACCGCTTCTGTGGTAGTTTTATCTAGTCTTAGTCCTGCGGTGACAGCAATTATCACCGCTTTATATTCTGCTAATGCTCATTAATTAATTTATCACTAAATTCTGGTGCGTTACACTACCTTTTGGTGCGATTCGGTGCGTTACGCACTCGCTAACACACCCTATCTTTCTTGAATTTTTACCCGTTTGTTTAATTGATTCATAGCCAGAGAAATCACCAGATTAAAGAATAAATAGGTGGACATAACTACTATTAACATCTCTAGAGCTTTTCCTGTCTGATTAGCGATGGTACTAGAGATAGCATAAATATCATTATAACCAATAGCGATCGCTAAACTAGAGTTTTTAACCAGGTTTAAACATTCATTAGTTAAAGGAGGAATAATCACTGGCAAAGCTTGGGGAAAAATTACTAATCTCATCACTAATAAAGGTTTTAATCCCAAGGCTTTAGCTGCTTCCCATTGTCCCCGATTAACCGATTGAATCCCCCCCCGTACCGTTTCCGCAATAAAGGCAGCTGTATAAACAGTTAAACCGATTAAGAGAGTAGCAAACTCAGAAGAAAGATGTAAACCAAAGTCAATATTTTGATTAAGAGGATTAACTTGGGGACTTTGCCATTGTAAACCCCAGATTAGAGGAATTATAACTAGGATTAGTAGGCTAGTTAGGCATAAACTAAGTTTATTTTTTAGGTATAAAAATACTGAGATAATTATTCCTAAAGCAATGATAGCTAAGGCTAACCATGTCCTGAAACTATTAGCGGGAAAAGGTAAATAGACTCCTGAGTTATTTAAGAATACCCTGCCAAAAAACTCTAGAGAGTCCTCAATCTTCGGCAGTTTTAGAAATACAGCAAAATACCAGAAAAATAATTGTAATAATAAAGGAGTATTGCGAATAGTTTCCACATAAATTGTTGCTAACTGACGAATTAACCAATTATCCGACAAGCGACCTAACCCGATGACTATTCCCAGACTAATCGCCAAAAATATGCCAGTAATCATAATGCGGAGGGAATTAACTAATCCCACCAAAAGAGCGCGAAAATAGGTATCGGTGGGACTGTAGGCAATAGGAGAGTCACCAATAGCAAAAGAGGCTGGTCGGTCGGGATCAAAGAGAAAGCCAAAGCCAAAACTTAAGCGTAAGCGTTGGAAATTAATCACTAAATTGCGGCCAAAAAACCAGAAAATTAGGCAGACAATTAGCAGGATAATTACCTGTAGAAAAATCTTCTGAAATCGCTCATCGTACCAAAAAGAATTTTTTTGAGGTAAAGTCATATTTATTATAAGTAAGTGGTTCTAATTAAATAGAAGATAGATTTTGCCTCTGATCCCCCCTGCCCCCCTTGATAAGGGGGGTGCCGATCCCCCCTTAGTCCCCCCTTAATCCCCCCTTAATAAGGGGGGCATCTGATAATTTTTAACACCTACCTACTTATATAGTCCAGAATTTTTCACAAAAGAAATCGGTGACTTTTGGCCACCGATTGAGAAAATCAAAACATATTTAGATAACTCCCAGACGGGAAAGACCGAGGATGACACCGGCACCGAGGACATGACCAAAACTGGTAGTACCCAGTAAAGCGCCTAATCCCATACCACCGAATAAAGCGGGGGAAGGTAAAGCAGGACCGACATTTTGTTGTTGAATAGTCGCTTTACCGAAAGCAATAGCGAGAATATTGCAGATAATCATGACAATCGCCACTTTGGGACTCCATTCGCTGGAACCTTGCACGGCGGTGGCGGCCATTAATAGGGTTGAGTACATTGAAATTCTCCTGAACAGGTCGTTTTAAGTTTTTAATCTTAAAGGTAGTTTTCACCCCACATCACGCCCTGTTGCAATACTTAATAATCAAAAGCAGAGGAGTAAACCATACAGCCGATTCGTCTCCACTTCCGAACTACTCGCTTAGTACAAATTTAAGTTTAAGCCTACTTCTCTAGCGAAGACGGCTAATCCTTTCTTTTCAATGGTTTTGATAGCTTTGGTGGAGATGCGTAGTTTTACCCAACGGTTGCCTTCCGACCACCAAACTCTTTTCCATTGTAGGTTAGCTTCTTGTAATTTTTTGGTGCGACGGTGGGAGTGGGACACCGCATAGGCGTTATTGGCCTTTTTCCCCGTCATAGTACAGACTCTAGACATAATTTACTCCTGTGCGATCGATGTTTGTCAATAGTCAACCTTTCTAGTTTAACTCAAATCTCGCCAGAAGTCCCCCCCTTCCCCTGGGTGAAGTGAACGGAGATAAATTTAACAGCAAGTGGGGGGATTAAGAAGTTGATTAAACCGGTTCACTGCTCAGACAATTTCGACAATTGCCTCAAAGGTAATGGTGAGAATATTGTCAACAAATTTAGCTGTAATTTTTTACTGAATAAAAAATATTTTAATAAGTTTTACATAGTTTCTATTATTCTGGTTAATTCATTTTTATTTTTCCACAATTTGACTTGACAATTTTGGTAAATTTTGGCGATAAAAGGGGCTTAATTATCTTGGGTTATTCTTTCGATTTTATCGATTGTTTCGACAAAAATATTAATCATGGTTTGACGAGGTAAGTTGCCAGAAACTAGAACAAATACTTGAGCCTGATAACGGGCTATCTGTTGAACTTCTAAAATATTTCTACCAATGTTTACATCTTTAGTTAATACTATCCATCCTCTTTGACTAACAATAGGTAGCCAATCCGTATCCGGTGCATCTGGGGCAAAATGGGCATGATGAAATTCAATTTTAACCCCTATTTCTTGCAAAGCTTCACCGATAGATTTTCCTAAAGCGCGGTCTATAAAATAGGTGTATTGATAGGTCATGCCGCTTGCCAATTGCACTCGAATAAAATCGCTTTTTCAATTTGCCAAGGTTGACAATTATAATCATTGGCAATATCTTCTATAGAGTCCCCCGCATCATAAAGTTCTGTGACAACTTTAGTGGGAATTCCTGTTCCTGTGATCACGGGTTTTCCGAAGGAAATATTAGGGTCTATCTTTAGGACTTTATTGCTGAAGTCTTCCCCATTTATGTCGATAGTGGGAAAAAGCCGTGTGGCGATATCTTGTTCATCCCATTCAATACGAGTTAAGAGATTATTTAAGAATTGTTTCATCGTCAATTGTCCCGAACGGGAGGCATTAATTAAATGTTCAAATTGTTCAATAAAAAGGTCAATTCCATCGGTACTAAATTGTTTTTGAACTAGAGGATGATCGGTGTTAAATTGTTCACTAATATAGTCTAGGGCAAGTCTAACTTTATCGAGAGGGATGTTATGAACTTTGCGAATAACTCTTAAAACGTGCGCTTCCACTAAGTTAGTAAAGGAAAGTTGCGGAATATTCGGATTAGGTCGTTGAATGAGGGGTAAAAACTCTTTTTGTCCTTTTTTAGTGGGGTAGGTGCGTCCTCGTACCCACGTTCTCAGAGTGGGTAAAGGAATATGGAGATAGCGCGCAGTATCGGCTATAGTGTAGGTGGGAACATGATAGAGATGCTCTAGAGATAAGGGAGATGATGCTTTGACCATCGTTAATATTTTGGTGAAGTTGTTGAGATGAGATTATCGCCTATTATTTCATTCTAGCTAATTTTGGTATCCTTGAGGATAGGGATAAAGCAGGGTACATCTTATTTTTGTAAATCTAGCAAGTTGGGATTTTTACGCGAAAACTCTCTGATAAAATTGGGCATTACTTCCGACTTTATTAATCAATCCAAGCTTTTGGGGGGTTCTACCCCCCAAACCCCCCGTTGGGGGCGTGGCGCCGCCCCCAAACCCCCCGCGCATTAGCTTTTCGGTGGGATGCT
>NZ_JAPZQM010000089.1:0-2381 GCF_027530565.1 Microcystis sp. LE19-10.1B
CGATTTTGAGGGGGTCAATTACCTAATTTTCAGGGAAAAAGTAGCTGAATTTCCCCCTGATCACTCCCATATCTGGTACTTTTGGATTTCAAAAAAGGCTAAAAGTCTTATCCAGCAAGGTTTTTAGATTTATTCAGCAGATCCTAGGTAGATGGTCGAGCCTGAAGGGAAAATTAAGGGGTTTGGTATAGTATCTATTTTCTCAAGTAATGGCAGCGATGGTTAATTGCCCTAACTCCTCTCCCAGAACAAACGGCAGGGGTCTTTTGATAGACTAGAGTTATGGCCCCAGAGTAAGGAGCTAGGGGCAAGAAAAGCTTAATATTTGAGATGAACCGATCAAGCGAGAATATCGTCTAGAATTAATTAACTCAAAAAATCCTGACTGAATCTACCTTTAAGCAAACTTTTCTAAAAATGATGGCTGAATTACTGAGTCTAGTTCCTGCCAAGTCCCTCGAAACTGATGTAGTGGTAGGGGAAGCACCGGCAGTATGTCCCCTTCCTCCAGTCACGGTTAGTAATGATACCCTACTTATTTCCCTGATCGATCGCCTGCGACGTACTTTGGAAAATCACCGCGGCGAAAATCAAATTGTGGTGATGCAGGATTTCCCGGATCCCGATGCTCTTTCTAGTGCCTGGGCCTATCAAATTATCGCCGAACAGTACAATATTCACTGTGATATAGTCTATGCGGGTACTCTCTCCCATCAGGAAAATGTCGCTTTGGTAAAACTAACGGGTTTACCGGCTAAACGTTGGGGAGTCCATACCCTCAAGGATAGAGATCTTTCGGTTTATCAGGGTTGTGTTTTTGTCGATGGTCAGGGAACCAATAGTCAGTTAACCACTCTGGTTAAACAGGCAAAAATTCCCATTATTGTCGTGATTGATCATCATACTCGCCAAGGGGATCTAGAGGCGGAATTTGTCGATATTCGTCCCCAAATCCGGGCAACAGCGACGATGTTAACCCAATATATCCAAAAAGGGTTAATAAGTTTTAATACTAGCGATACCATCCATGTTAAGTGTGCCACAGCTTTGATGCACGGATTGCGATCGGATACGAATAATTTAATGCAAGCGCAAGAGTGTGAATTTATCGCTGCTGGTTATCTCAGTCGTTTCTACGATGCACAATTATTAAACGCGGTCCTGCAATCGGCCAGATCCCGACGGGTGATGGATGTGATTGAACGGTCCCTAAAAAATCGTATTATTAAAAATAATTATTCGATCGCCGGGGTGGGTTATTTGCGTTATGATGACCGGGATGCGATTCCCCAAGCTGCCGATTTTTTGGTGACAGAAGAAAATGTTCACACGGCTTTAGTTTATGGTATCGTTCACGATGAAGATGAGGAGATCGAGTTAGTCATCGGTTCTATGCGTACCAGTAAAATTACCCTAGATCCCGATGAATTTCTCAAGGAAGCTTTCGGACAGGATAACCAAGGTCGCTTTTTTGGTGGTGGTCGTTATATGGCCGGAGGTTTTGAAATTCCTATCGGTTTCCTCGGTGGTTTTAATAATAATGCCGAATACGCAAAACTTAAGTGGGAACTGTATGACACCCAAATTAAACAGAAACTTTCCCATCTAGTTAACCCAGATGAAAAGGTAATTCGCACCTAGCTATTAGACCTCAGCTATCTGTTAACATTGCCAAGACCGACCTAACACTGATATGAAACTTTATTTTGTGCGTCATGGATTAGCAGGACAATCGGGGGATTATCTCAACGATAGGGAACGTCCTTTAACCGAGGAAGGTAGGGCCAAAACTGCTAAAATTGCCCAAAGATTAGGACAGTTGGGGGTGAAATTTGACCTAATTTTGACTTCTCCCCTGGTGCGTGCCGTGCAAACCGCCGAAATTTTGCAAAAAGCGGGTTTAAGCCGTAAAATTGAGCAATTTAATCCCCTATCACCCAACGGCAATATTCAAGATTGGGTGCAGTGGTGGCAAAAGTCCGACTATCAGCGAGAGGAAAATGCGATCGCACTGGTAGGCCACGAACCGGATTTAGGCTATTGGACGGAAATGCTAGTTTGGGGCAAGTTTCAAGGAAAATTATCGGTCAAAAAAGCGGGAATAATTGGTCTAGAGGTTCCCAATCAGGAAAATCCCCTAGGCAAGTGTCAGTTATTCTGGTTGACAGCACCGAAATTACTTCTCTAGGAATTAACCTAGGTGTATCTATCCTTTTTGGAGACTACAATCGATGTTTAGTTAGGGTCTGCTGAAAAAGTTTTTCCTGGGGGTAGGAGTCAGTAGCCGGTCGTCAGTAGCCAGTCGTTTCAGGCTTTGTTGCCCTTGTTTTGTGTACCAAGCGATGTACTACAAGAAGGATAATGCAAGGTTTTTGAAAGTC
>NZ_JAPZQM010000336.1:0-26748 GCF_027530565.1 Microcystis sp. LE19-10.1B
CTTGAGCTTAAATTCTTTTTTGCCGATGCCATGAGCTTCCTACCAATGGACTTCAGCTAACCTTACTATACCATTGGCAAGCTGAACTTGGGCTATGCCCTTTAATTTTCTCCATTTACCTTTGCCATACTGTTTTTGCAACCGTTCCCGATTACGAATTCCTGTTCCTGTGGCAATAATCTCGATATTCGTAATATCGCTGATAATCTCAAAGTCCACGATCGATCAAGCAATCTTAAAGAGTGGCCTTTCATTATAGCATCTATTGCCAAAAAAGAGATATAAAAAAACAAACCCCCCTCAAGATTGATTGAAGGAGTATTGATGGTATTTTTAGAGGCAATTTAGCCGACTTTTGTGGTTTCTTTTTCAGTGGATTTAGAGGGTTTTAGTTGGCGCTTAAGGGTTGCACCTGCGCCGAGAGTGCCGAGGGTGATGATACTCAAACTGTTATTTTTTGTACTGTAGATTTTGTGGTTATTTCCTTAGGATGTCTGAACAATTGACCTTCATTTTGGTAGAAAACTTCATAATCCGGGGCCAGTTCAAGACGTAACTGTTTCCATAAACTAATTCCTTCTTGTTTAAAATCCATTTCAGCTTGCTGATTAGGAAAATCTGATAAAGGTGGATAGTCTTGATTTAAAGTCTTATCGTAAGTATCCTGCCATGCGTTTAAACGCTGAATAGTTGCTTGACTTAATGGCAATTCTTCAGGAGCAATGTTATCAATTTCATCTACTCCCCAAAGTGGGTAACTTCCATAATCTGCCCAAAGTTTGATTCTGATTGCCATAACTATCATTCCTGAATAAGTTTGTTAATTAATCGAGTTGGAGTTGGATTAGCACTCACTAAGTAACCATTATGACTAATTTCTAGAGAAACATACTGAATAATTCCATTGATTTCTACTTGATAAATTATGCGACTTTTTCCTTGTATGCCAATAATTTTTCCCTCACTAATAGCTGTTACAATTAAATCGGGAATTTGTTCTTCAGTAATACCTCTCTGGAGAAAATCTTCTCGATGATTTTCTAGAATATGCAGCAATCCAGAACCTTTGTCACCTGCTTTTCCAGTTTCTAGAAAAACAATTTTCCCGCTAGGATCTTGAGTAATTATGATAATATTTTCTGGGGTATGTTTGATTGCTGCTTTTTTAAGTTCAGCAATCAGGAGTTTTTTCTGATCGTTGTTCGGATTCGACCTCATTGCCGATTATAGCTCAAGATTGCGTAAGTTGATCTAGTTTACTCATCCCTCAATTATACAATAAAACCCCCTCAAGATTGATTGAAGGGGTATTTATGGTATTTTTAGAAGCAATTTAGCCTACTTTTGTGGTTTCTTTTTCGGTGGATTTAGAGGGTTTTAGTTTACGCTTAAGGGTTGAAGCTGCGCCGAGAGTACCGAGGGTAATGATGCCAAGAATGGAAGAGGGTTCAGGAACACATGGTAAACCATTGCTTTCATTAAATGACACAAAGGCTACATTTTTACTTGGTGTATTCAGCAATAAATCTTGAAGTTTTTTCTTGTTATTATTAACAGTGCAAAAATTGCAATTGTAAATATCTCCACCACCCGAAGGTTTTGGAGGTTTTGGTTTCTTTTTTGAACTAACGCTAAAGCTCCCTGTAGCGAAACTAGATATCGCTATTGTTGCAGGATACACATAACTACTGTTTGTCGTCCCTGTACCTATTCCTTGAAAATTTTGGTTTGGTAGTCCGTCTTGTCTGAATATTCCGTTAAATGTATCGTTCCATATACGATCACCTGATGTTTCATTGCCTATCTTAGTCGCAGATAAAATATTCCCGCTTTCTTGAAGAGTTATAGTAAGAGGGTCACTAAATCCAATAGCAGTTGCTAATAAATTATATTCAGCAGTAACTGTGCCCGTATCATAATTAAATTCAAAGAAAGACTCCAAATCTGGATCTAAACTAATACTAAGTTCTCCAGTATTTATAATTCCAGAACCTATATCTAAATCTAAATTATTGACAGTACCACTGTAAAAACTAAAAACCTCTCTGTCAATTCCAGTAAGAAAATCTCCTGGAGAACCTAATATAGGCGTAGCAGCATTTGCAGAAGAAGAGAGAAAACATCCAAAAGCTAAAACTCCAATTATTATTGATGCAGTTTTTGATGTCGCCACCAAAGCACAAGTCGAGTTTTTCATTTTAATTGTCCTAAATTTCAGTGCGATCGCCCCCTCGTAGTCAGGTCAAGCAACAACCCAACCCAACACCAAAGGGAGATAGCAGAAGAATACACACTCCCCCCCCCACAACTGTATCAAAAGCTACAATTTAATAAATCTTTATATTTCTCTCCCTAGCTTAGGGGTTGACAGAGCAGGGAGTCTCAGGTGTTTTCCGCTGTTTTACCCCTTCTCAGACGAACTATCCTCTTCCTTGAGTTATTGTGGCGCGGTCTGTCGGATTCGTCTTTGCGTTCATCTCTGTCTCGAAGTTGTTGAAGCAGATTCTCTATTTTGTTATAATTAGTGTCATTCGTTCGGTTTTGGGAGGGAAAAATATTCCGACACTTGCACAACTCTTACAATGTTATACCCTATCTTGTTGGGCAACAAGGTTTTATTTACCAATTAACTTAATAAGATTGGATGATCGTACTAAAAATATTTTCATGTTAATTGGTGAAGGTATTGAGATTGAAATTAAACCTAATGGACAATGGATAAAATGAATCAAAAACCTAATTTTAAAACTATGACCTCTCAAGAATTAAAAAGTTATGTATTATCTCATCGTGAGGATGACGAAGCTTTTTATGCTTATGTAGATAAGCTAAATGAAAGAAAAGATCGAGTAGTTTATCCACCTTTAAACTCCTTAGAAGATCTGGAAAAATATCCCGAAGTTATTGAACAAATGCGTCAAGATTCCCGTCATAATTTTCAGCAAAATGAGTTAACTTAGATACAGTGCGATCGCACTCTCTCGCAGTCAGGTCAAGCAATAGCCCAACCCAAGACAGAAGGAGGATAACAGCACAGCACACACCCCCCACAACTGTATCAAAAGCTACAATTTATAAATCTTTACATTTCTCTCCCTGACGAGCTATCCACCATGAAACCCATCCTCAACGCCCAGATGATTTCGGAAGTTAGAGGACAACCAGAATCACGACCAATATCAACGGACGGGACTCAACTGCCCCAGTTCAACGCTCACTGCATCAAAGCGATTGTCCCCAGGGCGATAGGAGAGAATTTCCAAGCCAATCGGCTCGCCACTGGTGGAATCCTTAATCAGAATCACCCCATCCCCCAGTTCAGTACAAATCTGCTCCTTTCTGGGTTGCTGCCAGAAGACAGTCAGTAATTCCGTTTCCGGTTCATAGAAAACTTTTACTTGAGCCATAGCATTTCCCCTTCTTTAATCCCATCGGTTTGGTAGGCAGTAATCAAGAACCCATCTCCATTCAAACGCCGAGCCACTGCCACAACCCAACGTTTTTCCTGTCGCTGGCGATAAAATAGCAGCACCCCAGCATCGTGGCTACTGCGTCGAATTTCATCTGGTGAAGCTAGGGTAAGGGTCACTAATTCCTCCAACTCCTCAAGGTCAGGATGTTTGCCCATTAGCCTCTGCCAATAACCTTCTGAAGTTCTAACTGTAAATCCCAAAGGGGTAACAACTTCAAATTTCATTCCCAATCATGGATAGGATTCTCGTTTCGGTGTTCGATAAATATAGTGGTCGTGTTGCCGATGCTCAATCTTCAATTCCTGAATCTACAAGACAATTGGCAATGAGTTGGTCAAATTGCTCCCAATCTTCACTATCCCATGATGAATTATCATTTGATGTAGTATTTTGAGCGGATTCGATAAAGGTAATAATAACCGATTCTCCATACAACCACACATACTATCCCCCGTAACTGTATCAAAAGTTACAATTTAATAAATCTTTATATTTCTCTCCCTAACTAGCGATCGAGATTTTGGGGTTTTTGGGGAGTTCAAGAGCTTGGACTTGTACAATAAAGTTGTACAAGTCTCCAAAGACCAAGCAAATTAGCGCTAAAAGCTCAAGGATTACAACTTTTCTCCCGTCGATCCTAGACATCAACCTAAAAGTCGGCACTTAAAGGGGTACGGGGGAAAGGAATCACATCGCGAATATTGGTCATTCCCGTCATGAATTGTACCAGACGCTCGAATCCTAAACCAAAACCAGCGTGGGGAACGGAACCGTAGCGACGCAGATCTAAATACCACCACAAATCATCGGGATTCATTCCCTGTTCCTGCATTCTTTGGATTAATACATCTAATCGTTCTTCCCGTTGGGAACCGCCGATAATTTCGCCGATCTTGGGTGCTAAAATATCCATAGCGGAAACGGTTTTATTACTGTCATCTAGACGCATATAAAAAGCTTTGATTGTCTTGGGATAATTGGTGACAATCACGGGTTTTTTAAATAGTTCTTCCGCTAGATAACGTTCGTGTTCTGACTGTAGATCTACGCCCCATTCTACCGGAAACTCGAACTGACGATCAGCTTTTTCTAATAACTCGATCGCTTCGCTATAGGTAATCCGGCCAAACTCGCTATTAACGATATTCTCGGCCGTACTTAACACCGTTTTATCGATACGTTCGTTAAAAAACTGCAAATCTTCGGGACAATTTTCTAAGACGAATTTAAAGATATATTTCAGAAAAGCTTCCGCTAAATCCTGATCTCCTTCCAGATCACAAAAAGCCATTTCCGGTTCCACCATCCAAAACTCGGCCAGATGACGGGAAGTATTAGAATTTTCGGCGCGAAAAGTCGGGCCAAAAGTGTAAACATTAGATAAAGCCATGGCCATTACTTCCGCTTGTAATTGTCCACTGACGGTTAAATAGGCCCGTTTACCAAAGAAATCCGCGGCAAAATTGGCGGGTTTTTTTAAATCTAAACTGGTGACAGTAAATAATTCCCCCGCACCTTCGCAGTCGTTAGCGGTAATAATGGGAGTATGTACCCAAATAAAGCCCTTTTCTTGGAAAAAAGTGTGGATAGCGGTAGCGCAAGCGTTTCTAACCCGCATTACTGCTCCTAGGGTGTTGGTTCTTGCTCGCAGATGGGCAATAGTTCTTAGGAATTCAAAGGAATGACGTTTCTTTTGTAGGGGATAATCCGGGGGACAGTCACCATAAAGGGTGATTTCGGCCGCTTTTAACTCGATATTTTGCCCTTTACCCGGGGAAGGAACCAAATTTCCCGAAACAGCGATCGCCGTTCCTGTACTAATTGTTTTTAGTACATTTTCATAATCGGGTAAAGTCGGTTCGAGGATAACTTGTAAGTTGGCTAGGGATGAGCCATCATTAACTTCCAGGAAAGTAAATTCTTTTAATTCTCGTTTTGTTCTCACCCAACCCTGCACGGTGACGGATTGATCCGGTTGTCCTGTTTGAAAGATTTCCTTGATTCTGCTAGTCATTGCTTATCCCTATGTTAAGTGGCTGAGTGGAATTAAATATAAGATGAACGTAGGTTGGGTTGAAGCATGAAACCCAACGCCAGATTATGTTACGCTACCGCTAACCCATCCTACAAATAATTGTGTCTCCCTACTTAGAACCAAAGAGTATTTTAGAATAGAAAGTCCAGATCAGGCTAAAATCAATCTCGAACAGGTGTCATGCTTCTGGTGGAAAAATTATTAAGTAAGCCCAAAAGCCGTAAATTAGCGATTTTTTTGGCTTTTATCGGCAGCATTCTCGCTTTACCCTTTCCTATCGCCGGTATTCATAAATTCTATCTCGGTCAACCTCTCTGGGGAATTATTTATCTTCTGCTCTGGCAAACTCCGATTCCCCGGGTGGCTTGCGCGATCGATGCAGTGTGGTATTTAATCCAAGATAACCAATTTTTGGCTAACTATTTTCCCACTGCCACCGCTGCTGCCACTGTCCCCAGTTTAGAGCCTAAACAAGTAGAGGCGATCGGGGCAGCTTTAAGGGAATTAGAGCGCCTCCGGCAAGAAGGATTAATTTCTGAGTACGAATTTGAAGAAAAACGGCGACAACTACTATAATGACACCGCAAAACTGGTTAGGGCGCACTTTTAACCCTTTAAAAGCCAAAATTAGCAATGATCCCTATTATCGCTTTCGTTCCCTCGATGAGATCGCTATGGCGGCGCAATTGGGCATTAAAATTAATGTCAGTCAAGCGGGTGTGGATGATTGGCTGCGATTGCCGGGGATATCCATCCATCAAGCGCGAATGTTGGTGGAATTGTCGGGTATGGGGGTAGAATTGCTTTGTCTCGAAGATCTAGCGGCTGCTTTGAGTGTTCCTGTGGCTAGATTGAAAGCTTGGGAGCCGATTCTAGAATTTGCCTATTATAGTCGGGAAAGTCACCTCGCACCCCCTAAAATCAATCCTAACACCGCTTCGATCGAGCAGTTAACCACCTTACCCCTGATCAGCGATAATTTGGCAGCTGCCATTATTAAAAACAGGGAAGAACAGGGATTATTTAAGAATATTGTGGATTTTAAAGGGCGTTTATCCCTAGACGCTCAGGAAATCTCCCAATTAATGCACTTTTTCCAGTTTTAATCCCAAATCATCAGAACAGGAGACAGGAGACAGGAGTCAGGAGATAGGAGATAGGAGTCAGGAGATAGGAGTCAGGAGTCAGGAGATAGGAGATAGGAGACAGAAGATTAGTTTTATTTATTCTCCCCACACCCCACACCCCACACCCCACACCCCACACCCCACACCCCACACCCCACACCCTACACCCCACCAACAAACTTTTCTAAATGTCTTCAGATTCCTCGCCATCATTAGGGGGAACTAGGGCCACCGCAGCGATCGCATCGTCCTCATCGAGTTTTTGTACCCGGATGCCTCCGGCCGATCGCGATTGAGGAGTAATAGCATCGACGGATTGACGGATGATAATACCCCGTGCGGTGATAATCATAAATTCCTCGTGGGGGTTAACAACGTGCAGAGCCGCTAATTTATCGTTCTTTTTGCGGAATTTAATCACTCTGACTCCTAATCCCGCCCGATTTTGCAGACGTAGGAGGGTAACGGGAACCCGTTTTCCTAGTCCTGCCATGGTAATCGCTAACACCCAGGGGCCATTATTAGCCACTTCGGGGTTAATTTCTTCGCTTTCGTCCTCGGTTTCTTCTTCGTTAGATTCAGCGATTTGGGCGACAATTTGACTAGGCAGGATGTCCATACTAATTAATTCGTCACCTGAGCGCAATTTCATCGATTTTACGCCCTTAGTTGCCCTTCCCAGGGAGCGCAATTGTTGACTATCGGCCTTAAAATGAATTGCCATCCCCTGACGAGAACCGATAATGACGCTATCTTCCTCTTTAGCCAAGCGAACCCAACGTAGTTGATCACCGTCTTCGAGAGAAATGGCGATTAAACCGTTCGATCGAATATTACTAAAGGCAGCGAGGGCGGTTTTCTTGATAAATCCCTTTTGTGTGAGCATAATCAGGTAATTATCCTCGCTGAACTCGCTGACTGCCACCACCGAGGTGATTTTCTCCCCTTTGGGAATCTCTAACAGTTGCACGATGGGAACGCCGCGAGCGGTACGGGAACCGGTGGGGATATGATAGGCGTTGAGACTATAGACAACCCCGCGATCGGTGAAAAAGAGAACGCTATCGTGATCGCGGCAGGTGATAAAGTGATCGATGCCGTCGTCTTCTTTCATTTTCGCCCCAGCTTTGCCCCTTGTCGCCCGATTTTGGGACTCAAAGGTATTAACGGGCATTCTTTTGATGTAACCCTGTTCGGTGACGAGAATTAAGGCTTGTTCGTTGGCAATCAGGTCAGTTTCGGCGATTTCTCCTTCCCGTTGTTCAATATGAGTGCGACGCGGGGTAGCGTGAATCGTTTTGATCTGTTGCAGTTCTTCCTCGATAATGCTGTCGATCCGTTCTTTTCTGGCTAAAATATCCTGAAGATCGCCGATTTTTGTCAGTAATTCCCCGTGTTCTTGCTGAATTTTCTCCGATTCTAGGGCGGTTAACCGTCGCAGCTGCATTTGTAGGATTGCGTCCGCTTGCACCTCTGAAAGACCAAAATTCTGCACTAATCCCTCTTTTGCACTAGCTGTGTCGGCCGCACTGCGAATTAGGGCAATGACTGCATCGAGACTAGCGAGGGCAATTAGTAAACCCTGAAGGATATGATCCCTTTCCTCGGCCTTGCGGAGTTCATAACGGGTACGACGGGTGATCACTTCTACCCGAAAATCGAGGAAAACCCGAAGAAACTCCCTTAAGGTCAGTAATCTCGGTTCGTTATCGACTAATGCCAACATATTCGCCCCAAAATTCGACTGGAGGGGCGTTTGTTTATAAAGATTGTTGAGGACGACGCGAGGATAGGCATCTCGTTTGAGTTCGATCACTACCCGGATGCCGTCGCGATCGCTTTCGTCCCGCACATCGGAAATACCGTCTATTTTGCGATCATTGACCAAATCGGCGATTTTTTCGATTAATGCCGCTTTATTGGTTTGATAGGGCAGTTCGGTGATGATAATAGCATCTCGATCGGGTCTTCCCCTTTGTTCGATGGTTTCAAAGGAGGCGACTCCCCGCAGGGTAATGGAACCCCGGCCGGTGGTGTAAGCTTCCTGAATGCCGTCTCTGCCAAGGATATGCCCCCCGGTGGGAAAGTCCGGCCCTGGGATATAACGCTGTAATTCCGTATCGGTGAGATCCGGGTTATGGATGAGGGCAACGGTTCCATCGATAATCTCGGCCAGGTTGTGGGGGGGAATATTGGTGGCCATACCGACGGCGATCCCCGATGAGCCATTAATTAGCAGTTGTGGGACTCTAGAGGGCAAAACCACGGGTTCCTGTTGGGAACCATCGAAGTTATCGGCAAAATCGACGGTTTCTGACTCGATATCCTGTAGTAGGGCGTTGGTGGCCAGGGTGTGCAGACGACACTCGGTATAACGCATGGCTGCCGGGGGATCGTTATCGATCGATCCGAAGTTACCATGACCGTTAATCAGGGGATCGCGCATGGAGAAATCCTGGGCCATGCGGACGAGGGCATCGTAAACAGCAGTATCCCCGTGGGGGTGGTATTTTCCTAATACTTCCCCGACGACTCTAGCGCATTTCCGGAAGGGGCGATCGGGGGTTAATCCTAGTTCGTACATCGCATAAAGAATGCGCCGGTGTACGGGTTTCAGTCCGTCCCTAGCGTCGGGCAAGGCGCGCCCAACGATGACGCTCATGGCGTATTCTAGGTAGGAACGGGACATTTCATTGCTTAAGTCTGTGGGGACGACATGATCCTGGGCGGCGGTCATAGGGGGGTTAACTCCAATAACAAGGCAAAAAAAGCGTTTTTGTGAGTAAATTCGCTAAAAATCGGGTTTTTACCCTTTTGATGTGCAAAATATGCCCATTTGTACGACTATTTTACCATAAAATCCCTCTTTTTTGGGGTTTGAGGCGGCACTCAAACTTTTGCCGAAAGTCTCTTCCCTCATTCCGGCCCGATCTTGACACTCTGTGGACTATCTGTCACAATATTGTCATGTAGGCCATTTGTTCTTAAAGTAATGGATTTGCAATTGTCATTATTTCCAGATAATCAACCAAGTCAGGCGGTAAGCAAACAGAAAAAAGCCAAGTTAGGTCGTTACGAAAGAATTCAGCGCGAACTAGCAACGGTAAAGCGTGATCCCTATCAAGTCCTGGTCGATGTTAACGTTCCGCTTAAGCCTCTCAATAGCTATAATTTTATCGATCTATTCTCCGGTGCGGGCGGTATAACCCAAGGTTTATTGCAAGCAGGTTTTAACCCTGTAGCCAGTGCAGAAATTAGCCCGATCGCCTCAGCAACCCATCAAAAGAATTTTCCCAATTGTCATCATTTTTGTGGTGATATACATGATTTTAATACTCAAGAATGGTTGGCCAAAATTGGCAATCCATTCATTCATCTTGTGGTGGGCGGACCACCATGTCAAGGATTTTCTGTTGCTGGAAAACGAGATGCTAATGATCCGAGGAATCATCTCTTTCAAGAATTTATCCGCCTTGTTTCTGAAATACAGCCTTGGTACGTTGTCATGGAGAATGTACCCGGTATTCTAACAATAAAAAAAGGAGAAATTAAGCAAAATATTCTGGAAGCTTTTCAAAGTATTGGCTATGGAAATATTTCAATAGCAATTCTTGAATCTGCCGCCTATGGCGTTCCTCAAATAAGACCAAGAGCTATTTTCATAGCTAATAGATTTGGGCTGCCAAATCCTTATCCAAGTCCTCAATTAGTACCGGAGAAATACCAACCGATTGAAGCCGCTATCTGCGATTTACCTGCTTATGAACCTCTTCCCAGTATCAATCACGAATGGACTCGTCACTCCCCCGAATATATGGCCAGAATAGCTCAAGTTCCTCCCGGGGGTTCCTTATATGAAAGTTATGTTGATGCCTTCAAACGACAGTATCGGGGTAAGCCAAGTATGACAATTAAAGAAAATCATGGCGGTACTCATATCCATCCCTATTTAAATCGGGTTATTTCAGCCAGAGAAATGGCTAGATTACAAACTTTTCCCGATTCCTTTATTTTTGAAGGAACAATGAAAAAAGCGATGTGGCAAATTGGAAACGCCGTACCTCCACGTTTGGCAGAGTGTATTGGCTATGCTCTTATTCCCTACTTAAATCTAATAGCTACAGGTAATAAAAATATTGGAGAGGTGGCAAGATAAATCACCGCTCTTCAGTCAATTTGATATTAAGAGAATTACGCCATGTTTCCAAATCATACCAACCGCAACCTACACAGCCATGTTCTGCTTCTGCTCCAGATTGAGGAATATTTTCCGGCCAGTTCTCTCCACCGGAATACCAAAATCTGATATCCATTGGTGTTCCTCGCTTACCAGTTTTAATACATTTTTCACAACTTCTTGACTTTAATAAATTATGATTTCCCGCACTATCTTTTTTGAGAAGCTGAAACTTGTTTCTCATCTCAGCTACACTCATATTGACATCATGACTTGGTTCACTTATCCCCCAACGTTCCATAGGAAAACGATGGTCAATAACCAGTTCATGTGACTGTCTGATTCTGTTTTCAATCACATCTTTATATCGATAAAACTCCAAAATTCTAGCCACTAATTGAGGCGGTATGTTGGCAGAGGCATTCGCCGCTCGCATCTCTCCAGTCCATCGATCCCAAGTTGTTGTTTTCTGACAAATTGGACAGTATTCTCGTTTTGTTTCTATTACTAGCCCCTGGCGACCGCTCCTATTTCCGCGCTCTAATCCTTGGATACCACCGCCACCAGCATATTGCTCCGATGCTATTTTTTTCCCTTCACAGGTACGACAATGCCAAGCTCGATCTGATAATAACTCGAAGACTTTGTACTGTGATGAACCCTGTTTAAACTTTGCTTTTATAGCTTCTACTAAATCAGAACTCATTCCGGTTTCTCTATTTCTATCTCTAAATTTTCCAGTAATTGGGATACAGTTATGTTTAAGCCCTTCGCCAGAGTGACAAGAGCGGTAAGAGAAGGATTTCTTACTCCTCGCTCTAGTCCAGATATATAGGTACGATCAAGATGGCAACGTAGCCCTAGTTCTTCTTGTGATATGCCTAAAGCTGCTCTATGCTCTCGGATCATTAACCCCAATGCCCTTAAAATTACTGCTTTTGATTTTTCCATAAAGTCTATAATCGTCCTTAGTGGACGATAAGTCCACGGACTATATGTCACAGGAATAATTTTCCTCTCCTCCCGTCAACCAAACAGCCTCTTAATCAGAATCAAAAGATCGTCAAGGCAGCTCACAGGGGGACAAAATCAGATTTTTTAGCAGTTTTTCCCTCGATAATTTAGGATAAAATAAAAATGCGATCGAGAGTTAATATTATGGCCCGATCGGCAGCTCAAGAATCGATGATGATTGAGCTTAATGATCCCTTAACTCTAGCGAACGCTATTATCCTGATTTTCCGAGCGCAAAAATTACCCCAAAATGCTTACCCCTCTCCTCTGGCAAAGTGCCAATCCCCACCCCGATAATCTGGATAATTTCCAAATTATTAGCCAATGGTGGCAAGATTTAAATCTTAAGGAAGTCTTCTGGCAACAGCGTTTAATTCCCGATACTGGCTCTCTGGAAGATATTAATTGGGAGCAGCAAGGTTTTGATGAAAAATTTAGCATCCAAATGCCTCAAATTCGGGGGATTACCCTCTATTGGCATAAATCTACTTTTGCTGACGAAAGAAGCATGACACCCAAACAATTAATCTTAGATCGGGAACGGGAGCAGTTATATATTTATCCCCAATCCCAACCTAGTTTAGTTATTCGGGTGACGAAACCCCGTCTGGTTTATCAAAAATTCGAGCTAAAAAACCCTCTCATGGTCGGCAAAAAAGCGGAAAGTGAATATATTTTACTGATCAGGGATAAAGAACAGCAAATAGAAGTTAAAATTAATCTCAGTCCTGAAAATTATCGGCAATTTCTAGAAACCATGACTGAGGAGCAATAATGTGGCAGGGAAACCTAGAACTAATTTACAAGCAAAAAAATCTCGCAACCCAGATTAATCATGTCTATGCTACCGCCCCTTTAAAAGTACAAAGACCTTTTTATCCCGAAGGAAAAAATCTTTGTCATACGGTGATTTTACACACGGCGGGGGGAATAGTTGGGGGTGATGTTCTTCAACAAAAAATTCATCTCCAAGCCGCTACTAATGCCCTGATTACCACTGCTTCTGCCGGAAAAGTTTACCAGAGTAATGGTCAGATAGCCCAGCAATTAATCGAGATTAAAATCGATGACAATGCCGGGTTAGAATGGCTACCCCAAGAAACAATTATCTTTAATGGTGCAGCATTTCGCCAACATTTACGAGTGGATTTAGGGGAAAATAGCAGTTGGTTGGGATGGGAAATTACCCGTTTTGGTCGCAGTGCCCGAGGGGAGAAATTTTTAGCGGGAGAATGGCATTCTAATTGGGAAATTTGGCGATCTGGACAACCTTTATGGCTCGATCGATCCTGCCTGTTAGGTGGTAAAATGATCGAGGGATTTTCTGGTTTAAATGATAGCGCCCTGATCGGTACTTTAGTTTATATCGGTCAACCGGTGGGCAGAAATTTAATCGAGAAAGTGAGAGATTTTTCCCTAGAAGGAGAGAGGGGAGTTACTAACACTTTAGGAGATGGTCTTTTGTGTCGTTATCGGGGTAATTCTAGCGGTGAAGTGCGACAATGGTTTCAGCAGGTTTGGCAAATTTTAAGGCGAGAAATGAGCGATCGAGAGGCAATTATTCCGCGAGTTTGGTTATCTTGGTAAAGGCGGTCAATTTTAATTTTCTCAAGTCACTTGAATGCCTGTATCGGTGATTGGGGCTATCCAAAATTGTAGATCGGGAGCGACGAGAATTTCCCGGGCCTCTTTAACAATAGTTTCCGCCACTTCCTGAGATGAACAGAGAGTAAAAACCGTTGGGCCAGAGCCTGACATCATCGTTCCCAAGCCGCCTAAATCCCCTAGAACCTGTCTTAACTCGGCTACGAGGGTAAATTGGGGTAAAACCACCTTTTCGAGGTCATTATGGATAAATTTGCCGATAGCGGCTGGTTTTTTCTGGGCGATCGCTTGTACCAAAGCCCCGGAACTCACCTGCTGACGACGGTGATGAAATTCCTCTGGAGAAGACAGATAGGTATCCTGAAATTTTTGCCGATAGCTTTGGTAGGCCCAGGGTGTAGAAACGGATAAATGATCGTATTTAGCTAAAATCACCCATAATCCAGTCAGAGGAGCGATAGGATCGAGAATTTCTCCCCTTCCCGTACAGATAACCGTTCCTCCTGTCACACAAAAGGAAGTATCGGATCCCAATCTTGCCGCTAAAGTTTCTAATTCCGGATGGGTTAAGCCTAATTCCCAGATTAAATCGATGCCGACTAACACCGCCGCCGCGTTGGTGGACCCCCCCGCTAAACCGGCAGCCACGGGAATATGTTTCTCGATGGTGATATCGATGCCGCCGTAATTGGCAAAGAGGCGGGGGAATTCCTTCGCCATCAAAGTGGCGGCGCGATGGGCGAGATTACTGCTATCTTGGGGGACGAGGGGATGAGAGCAAAAGAGGCGGAATTCCTGCAATCCGTTCGGCCGGAGAGTGATGCGATCGCATAATGCCACCGTCTGCATCACCATGACTAACTCGTGGAAACCATCAGGGCGATCGCCAACGATTTCTAGATATAAATTAATTTTAGCGGGGGCTAGAAGGGTATAACTGTGCATTTGTCAAGAAAAAAAATCTAAAATTTTGGCAATTGACCTAATTTTTCCGCCAAGTCAATCCATTGCGATAAACTGAGATCTTCGGCGCGAGCGAGGGGATTAATCTCTAATTGTGTCAGGATTTGGCTTAATCGATCGCTATCTAGACAATTTTTTAGATTATTGCGTAACATTTTGCGCCGGTTGGCAAAACCCCAGCTAATTAAAGTGGACAAAAAGGCCGCATTACCGACATTTTTCGGGAAAACACGGGGTAAAAGCTGAATTACCGCCGAATCCACCCGGGGAGGTGGGGAAAAGGCTCGCCGGGGGACATCACAAATCCATCGACAATCGGCAAGGTATTGAATGCGGACGCTGAGAGCGCTGTAAGCTTTGGTGGAGGGGACAGCGACTAATCTTTCGGCGACTTCTTTCTGGACCAAGAGGGTAATACTCTGGTAAGGGGGGGTGAAGGGATGGGCGATCGAACCGAGCAGCTTTTCCAGGATCGGACCGGTGATATTATAGGGAATATTAGCCACTACTTTATTAACTGGCGGCAGTTGCTCGGGTTTAAGGGTAAGAAAGTCGCCTGGGATGAGATGAAAGTTATCTTGTTGGCCAAATTTTTTATTTAAAATTGTCCATAGATATCGATCGATTTCTACAGCGACAACCAATTGAGCGCCATCGAGAAGACGACGGGTTAAAATGCCTGTACCCGGTCCGATTTCTAATACCCGATCCTCTGATTGTAAATCAGCAGCGCTGATGATGCGATCGAGTATCGATTCATCTTTTAACCAATGTTGTCCAAAACGTTTACGCGGTTGAATTTTCATACGTTTATCCTGAATGTCAGCTTGTCCTTGACAATAACACTCCTGAAAATATCGGCCATGCGATCGATAACCGCATCAATTATCATAGAGCCTAGGCAAAGATAGCAAAAAAATTAGAAACAATGTCAGATTTGAACGATGTTTTCGCAATTGTAGCAGGAGCGGTTCCAGGGGCGTTATCTCGTTATCATATTACCGAATGGACAAAAGCGAAATTCGGCTTGCACTTTCCATCTGGAACCTTTATTATTAATTTAACTGGCTGTCTAGCTATCGGCTTTTTTTGGGCTATTTTACCCAGTGTTCCCTTTTATTCCCACCAACTAGATTTAATGGTGAGAACGGGATTTTTAGGAGCTTATACCACCTTTTCTACCTATAGTTTAGATATCCTGATCCTCTGGCGCAATCAGCAAAATTTTCTCAGTCTTTTTTTTGCCGTTGCTAGTATAATTTTCGGATTGATTGCCGTGAGAATCGGGGCAGCTATTGCCCAATTTTTTCTAGGTTAAGTAGGTAGGCGTTAAAAACTATCAGATGCCCCCCTTATCAAGGGGGGATTAAGGGGGGATCGAACCTAAAATCCATTTTAAATTTAATTATAACCAGCTACTTAATTCTCCAATTTATTTACTATTGAAGGGCAGGAGAGACAGCATGAATTTTTTCAGGGGTCGTTATGGTTTATTCGTGGCGATTGGGGCTATTTTTGGGGCTTTAAGTCGTTTTTATATTGCGGAATTAATTGACAGTATCTTTGGTCAAGAATGGGGATTTTGGGCGACATTTTTTGTCAATGTTTCTGGCTGTTTAATTATTGCCTATATCTTTACTATGGTTAAGGAAAATATTCGTATAATTGCCCCAGAATTAGGATTGATGATTGCCACGGGTTTTTGTGGTTCCTATACAACTTTTTCTACCTATAGTTTGGAGGTCAACAAATTTTTAGAGCAGGGAAACTTGACTTTCGGTTTAATTTATTGGCTCGGCAGTGTTTTTGGGGGGATGATTGCGCTTAAAATTGGAGTTATTTTAGCAAGAACAGGTTTTCCTAGATGAATTATTAAATAGATTTTGCGTCTGATCCCCCCTGTCCCTAGGGTTGATTCATAGTAGGGTTGATTCATGAATCAACCCTACTACCTTGATAAGGGGGGTGTCTGACAACTTTTAACACCTAACTACTTAAGCATTTCAGCACAATTGAGACCATCTTTTTCCCTTCCTACTCAGTCTTAATAAGTAATGTCTTCATTGGTTTGAAACCAATTGACGGCATCAGCTAAAGCTTGTCTAATCGGCGATTGCGGTAAGCCCAGTTCTTGCACTGCCTTCGAGGAATCGTAGTACATGGACTGTTTTGACATTTTCACGCCATCAAGGGGTATAGAGGGCGATTTTCCGAAGACAGGAAGAACTTTTTCATCCAGCCAAGCTATTAGTAAAGGAATCCAAAAAGGTAAAACAATTTTCGGAGCATTTATGCTGGTAATTTCGGCTAATTCTGTCAACAAGGTTTTTAAAGAAGTGTTTTGATGACCTAAAATATATCTTTCGCCAGTTCTTCCCTTTTCTAAAGCTAATAAATGTCCCCAGGCCACATCGCGCACATCAATTAGATTTAATCCCGTATTCACATAAGCGGGCATTTTTCGCCGCAAAAAACGGAGAATAATGTCGCCAGTGGGTGTAGGCTTAAGATCAAAGGCTCCTATCGGCGTACTAGGATTAACTATAACGATATCCTGTCCTCTTTGCACTGCTTTCAATGCTTCCTGTTCTGCCCAATACTTTGATTTTTTATAATAACCCACCAATTGATGGGCGGGACTTTGATAAGTTTCATCGACACTTTCACCCTTTTTACCTACTCCAATAGCCGCCACAGAACTGGTATAAACTATTCTGGCAACTCCCGCTAAATGCGCCGATTCTAGCACATTTCTTGTACCTAAAACATTGTTTTGGTAGAGTTGATGTCTATCCTTTTGCCAGAGAGAATAGTGCGCCGCTACATGAAAGAGAACTTCGCATCCGACCATTAATTTAAATAAGTTCTCATCATTTAAATTACCCCGGACAATTTCCACGTCTAAACCCCGCAAATTTCTGAGATTACTCTGGGGACGGACGAGGACGCGCACTTGGTAGCCTTCGACTAAAAGCAATCGCACTAAATTCGCCCCGATAAAACCCGTTCCACCCGTCACAAAAGCACGCATTGCTCAAACTTTCCCCTATTTTCGCTTCCTATCGGTAATTGAAACTTAATCACCTTAACTTCATCATTACTATACCTTAATCTTAGTCAAGATTTAAGCTTTTCTTGATAAAATTTCAGGGCGGGTTATCTTAGACTAAGAGCAGCCAATCTTCAGTAAAAACACTCCTATGGATACATCTCCAGACACGAGTTTTGTTTGTCCGATTATCATCGAAGACGACAGAACAGGATTAGACACAGAAACTATCCGACGGGCTTTAAGGGATAATTTACTCTATATTCAAGGTAAATTACCGGAATTAGCCAGCAAAAACGATCTTTACATGGCCTTAGCTTATACCATCCGTGATCGTTTATTGCAGCGTTGGTTAACCACCCAACAAACCTATCTAAAAAAAGATGTCAGAACCGTTTGTTATCTCTCGGCCGAATTTTTAGTCGGTCCCCATTTGGCTAATAATTTAATTAATCTCGGTATCTACGAACAAGTCGAGAAAGCTGTCAGCGAATCGGGATTAAAACTAGAAGAATTAATTGCCCAGGAAGAAGAACCGGGGTTAGGAAATGGTGGTTTAGGTCGTTTAGCTGCCTGTTATCTCGATTCCCTTTCTACCCTAGAAATTCCAGCTATTGGTTACGGTATTCGCTACGAATTTGGTATCTTTGATCAAGAAATCCACGACGGTTGGCAGGTGGAAATAACCGATAAGTGGTTACAGTATGGAAATCCCTGGGAAATTGCCCGACCGGAATCATCGGTAGAGGTAAAATTTGGCGGTTATACCGAATCCTATACCGACGAAAATGGTAATTATCGCAGTCGTTGGATTCCCGATTATGTAGTCAAAGGAATTCCCTACGATACCCCAATTCTCGGCTATCGAGTTAACACCGCTAATACCATGCGTCTCTGGAAGTCAGAAGCTTGTGAATCTTTTGATTTTGGACGCTTTAATCGCGGCGATTATTATGGTGCGGTGGATAATAAAGTTCACTCGGAAAATATCAGTAAAGTTCTCTATCCTAATGATGAACCAATTCAAGGCAAAGAACTGCGTTTAGAACAGCAATATTTCTTTGTTTCCTGTTCCCTACAGGATCTGATTCGTATTCACTTACATGAAAACCCCAGTCTCGATAATTTTCATCAAAAATGGTCGGTACAATTGAATGATACTCATCCTTCTGTCGGGGTAGCTGAGTTAATGCGCTTGTTAATTGATGTGCATCATTTCGATTGGGATAAAGCTTGGTTTATTACTCAAAATACCTTCGCCTATACCAATCATACTCTTTTGCCAGAAGCTTTAGAAAAATGGCCTTTGAGTATTTTTGGTCGTCTTTTCCCCCGATTAATGGAAATTATCTATGAAATTAACTATCGTTTCTTGGATAAAATTCGCATTATTTATCCCCATGATGACGGCAAAATGTCCCGTTTGTCTATAATCGATGAAAGCGGCGAAAAATACGTCCGTATGGCTCACCTCGCCTGTGTGGGTTCCCAGGCAATTAATGGGGTGGCAGCCCTCCATACAGAATTACTTAAAAAAGATGTTCTGCGCGACTTCTATGAACTCTTTCCCGAAAAGTTTAGCAACAAAACCAATGGAGTTACTCCCCGGCGCTGGATAGTTTCTAGTAATCCCCGCTTGACTTTTGCGATTACCGAAAAAATCGGCGAAAATTGGATTAAGCATCTGGAGGATTTACGCGGTTTAGAAAACTATGTGGATGATGGGGGATTTCGGGACTCTTGGCGACAAATTAAATACGATATTAAGGCAGATTTAGCCAATTATATCGATAAAAAAGTCGGCATTAAAGTTGATCCTAGTACCCTCTTTGATGTGCAGGTAAAACGCATTCACGAATATAAACGGCAACATCTCAACGTTTTACATATCGTTACTCTCTATCATCGCATCAAAAATAATCCCAATCTCGATATTACCCCCCGTACCTTTATTTTTGGTGGTAAGGCAGCCCCGGGTTATTTTATGGCGAAATTAATCATTAAATTGATTAATTCTGTGGCAGAAGTGATCGATAATGATCCGACGATTGGAGGACGCTTAAAAGTGGTTTTCCTGCCCGATTATAATGTCACCTTCGGTCAACGGGTTTATCCAGCTGCCGACTTGTCCGAACAAATTTCCACCGCCGGGAAAGAAGCTTCGGGAACTGGTAATATGAAATTCTCCATGAATGGTGCCTTAACTATCGGCACTCTCGATGGGGCAAATATCGAAATTCGTGAAGAGGTGGGGGTGGAAAATTTCTTTCTTTTTGGCTTGACAACCGAGGAGGTTTATGCTAAGAAAGCCGCCGGTTATAATCCCCAAGAATACTATTACCATAACGAAGAATTGCGGGCAGTATTAGACCTCATTGGTTCGGGATTTTTTAGCCGGGGTGATAGTAGTTTATTCCGTCCGCTTGTGGATAATCTTATCTACAATGATCCCTATATGTTACTGGCCGATTATCAGTCCTATATCGACTGTCAGGAAGGAGTCGGTCACGCTTATAAAGATCAAGAACATTGGAGTCGTTTAGCAATTCTTAATGTGGCCCGCATGGGAAAATTCTCTAGCGATCGATCGATTCGGGAATACTGCGAGGAAATCTGGCGGGTACAACCGGTAAAGATTGAATTACCCGATTATACTCAAGCCAATGCCGGTTTATCGGTAAATTAGAAGCAATCTAGGCAGTAGTATCCTGTTCATTTATCCTACTGCCCACAGGTTAACCACCCTTGAGCGACTCTAATCTAGATTTCTACGGGATTGACGGGGCTCGAACCCGCAACTTCCGCCGTGACAGGGCGGTGCTCTAACCAATTGAACTACAATCCCATTTTTGCCACATTTCTGATTGTAACTTCATCATCAGGGTTATGTCAAGCACCTCTGGGAAAATTTTTTTTGAGGGAGTGGGGAAGTGGGAAGTGGGAAGTGGGAAGTGGGGAGAGGGGAGAAGGGAGTGGGGAGAGGGGGGAAACAATTCATAACTGGGTTGTTAAAGTTGGATTGGGAGTTAATCGTACTATTGATCAAAAACGGATTTGCTATACTTCCAACGGTCAAAATGTGAGTTTTTGCCGCTCTTCTCGACTTTGTATGATAATCAGTGCTGATCATTCCTAGTAGTCTTGCTAGGCAAAGCTTTGAAGACTATAGTTCTGGAAAATTATCCCTATTCTTCTTCCTTCCACACAGAAACGAAAAGAGCCGTTAGTTAAAGCCAAAAAATCCCAATCAAGTCAATCAGGAAAAATGTAAAGAATTATCAAAAAAAGTCCTTGGGCTAACACCCGCAGCAAAGACTTTGAGCTAGGATCTGCTTGTGGACAGACTAAGAAGGAGGTTTCTATGAAACTCAAATTGTTCGCTTCACTACTGGCAGCTAGTACGCTGGCTGTTGGGGCTTTGGCCATTGGTAGCCATCCTAGCTCGGCGCAAATGGATACCTACTTCTGTGGCAAATCGAAAGATGGCGTGCCTACTACCTATGCGCGTACTGCAACTGGAAAAAGAGTGGCAGTCATTCGATGGCAACAAAGAACGAGCAAGTTGACTCCTGAAGCTCGTTGTCAGACGGTCTCTGCCAAATTCCAGAAAGCTTACGAAGAAGGGTTACTGAATTACCTAACTTGGGGGATTCAGGACGGGCAGAAGGTGGTCTGCAGTGTTCGTCAATAGGGTGACACTTGCAGGGAAGGTTATATGTTATTCACGTTGCTCGACAAAAAAGACGATCCTACAAAAGTGGCTCAGGATGTCATGAATGGTGCTTATGCTGCTAGTGGCCCCGTGGTTCAATCTGAGGATGGTTCTCCTCAATATTACTACGACATGAATCAGTTCCTGCGCGAAGCACCAACTGAGGAATAAAACTAACGCTAAATAGGGCTAACCACAAGAAGTCTGCAAAGTTGCGTGAAGGGGTCAAGAGACATTCTAAACTGGTTAGAAAGTGAAGAAGGTCAATCTGTCTCCCTCATTAGTTTTTTTAGAAAATGGGGTAAGGCTCCATTAAGGAGACAAAAAGATGGTGGGGCAACAAACTAAGCATCGGTCAAAAGTTTTAGCAATCGGGATAAGTACCTTGTTGATGCTAACGATACCGGGTTTTTACCTGAGTATTCCTGCATCAAGAGTCTTTGCTCAACAGGCTGCCTCTCAGCTAACCTCAGAACAACTCAATCGGTTAGCCCGGTCTATTACTGTTAGAATCCATGCTGGTAACAGTAGGGGGTCGGGGACTTTGCTCTACAGGGAAGGTCAAGTTTATACTGTTTTGACCAACCAGCACGTCATGGAGTCAGAAACTGACTGCCGCATCCAGACACCAGATGGTCAAATTCATCAAGCTAAAGTAATTTCAGGAGTTGATTTTCGGGGGAATGATTTAGCTCTAGTTCAGTTCCAATCTGGTGGTGACTATACTGTAGCTCCTCTGGGAAATTTATCGGACTTGAAGGAAGGAGATGAGGTGTTTGCCGCTGGATTTCCTTTTGAGACTGATTTGTCTGAGCCAGGAGGATTTGTTTTTAGAGCAGGGCGAGTGTCCCTGTTGCTGGAAAAAGCTTTAAAAGGCGGCTACTGGATTGGCTACACTAATGAAATCGAACAAGGGATGAGTGGGGGTCCCCTCCTCAATGGCGAGGGTAAAGTTATTGGTATTAATGGCATACATGGGCAGCCCCTCAGTTTTGGCGATCCCTTTGTCTATCAGGATAATTCTAAGCCCAATGACGAACTTCGGGAAAGGATGAAGCGTTCTAGCTGGGCGCTTCCCATCGAAATCTTAGCTCAAATAGCACCCCAATTCATTCCTGCCAACCTAACTCAACAGCAGTCTCCAGTCACCAGAGCTACTACCAATTCTAGTTCCCAGTTAGTCAACAAAATTAATGATATTGCCAAAGAAACTTCAGTATTAATCACTTGGCCAACTAGCAATGGTTCAGGGGTTATTATAGCCAAAGATGGTAACACATACTACGTCCTCACGGCTGCCCATGTAGCGAGGGGAAATAGAGACCTGAAAGCAGTTACTCATGATGGTCAACAATATACGTTGAACAAAATAAAAGTTTGGGAGAAGGTTGACTTAGCCTTATTGCAGTTCACCAGTAATCAACCCTATCAAGTCGCTACTTTGGGAAACTATAACTTAGGACTTGAAGATAGCTTGGCTTTTGTCTCTGGCTGGCCAGGCTCGAAACAAGCTACCACGGCAACGGTAAATTCAGCCCGTCAATTTAATACTGGGTTTCTTTTAGGTTGGTTAAGGGGAACTAATGAGGCATTAAATGCTCGTTCTTTTTCCCAAGGTTACGAGTTAGTATATACCAACATCACTGAAGGCGGAATGAGTGGCGGTCCAGTGTTTGATTCAGAGGGTCGCCTGATTGGAATTCATACCATTATAGAGGGGGTCATAGATGACCAAGAAAGCCCTACTCCGCAAAATCGAAAACCTTTACTGGCACTAGGTTATAGCTTGGGTATCCCGATCCGTACCTTTCTAAACAAGATCAAACAGGAAAAAATTTCTCTAAATTTTAAAGAAGAGACTTCTTTACCACAGCGACTAACAGATACAGAAAAAGATGAAATTGTCAGTTTCTCTTTAGAGTTAAAAGAACTGGGAAGCAGTGCTGATGAGATTGATTGGCTGAATTATGGAAATAAACTGTGGCGATTGCGTCGATATCAACAAGCACAGATAGCTCTGGAAAAAGCGATCGAGATTAAGCCATCCTATGAAGCTTGGTTTGTTCACGGCATGGCACTGAAAAGTCAGAAAAAATATCAAGAAGCCAAAAAATCATTTCAGAAAGCTCTTACATACAAACCTGAATATAAAGTCGATAAGGATCTAGCTTTGCGTCAAGTGGGAGACTCAGCCTGGTATTCAGGAGACTACGAAGAAGCAGTTAAAGCTTTTAAAGAGGCGATTGAACTTAAACCTGATGACTTCATCCTTTATAACTGGCTAGCAGTTCCATTGAATGAATTAGGGCGTTATCCAGAAGCACTCAAGTCTGGCAATAAGGCGATTAAAATTAAACCAGACCATGCTGAGAGCTACTTTCGTCGTGGGCAAACCCGTCGGTACATGGGAGACTATCGAGGAGCAATCGCCGATGTCAATGAAGCTTTGCGCCTCCAACCAGATTTGGCGATCGCTTACCAATTCCGAGGCACACTGAAGTCAGAACAGGGAGACAATCAGGGAGCGATCGCCGATATTAATGAAGCGTTGCGCCTTCAGCCCGATAATGCCGGGGCTTATGCTGCTCGGGGAATTGTCTACGCTAGGATGGGAGACCAACAGAGACTTGCTGAGGACTTCAATAAAGCTCTAAGTCTCCAGCCTGACGATGCCTGGATTCATCAAAATCGTGGTTACGCCCGTTTTATCCTAAAAGACTATCAGAAAGCAGTTGAGGACTACACTGAAGCCATCCGCCTTGCTCCTGAATCAGCCTATCAATTCTACACGGAGCGGGGGTTTGTCCGCTATCAGCAGGAAGACTATAAAAAAGCTATTGAAGATTACACTGAGGCTTTGCGCTTCCGTCCTAACTATGTCATGGCTTATGTTCGCAGGGGGGAAGCTTACGCTAAGTTAGGGAATCAGCAGGGATTTACTGAAGATTTCAAGAAAGCTCTCAGCCTCCAGCCTGACAATGCCTGGATTTATACTGAGAGAGGAGATACCTACTTTTTTCTAAAGGACAAACAGAAAGGGATAGGAGATTACGACGAAGCTATACGTCTTGCTCCTGAATTGGCCGATTTTTACTATAACTGGCGCGGCAATCAGTTTTATGGACAGGAAGACTATAAGGCTGCGATTGTAGATTACACCAAAGCCATTGGACTCAAACCCGACGAGGCTTGGTATTATTACAACCGAGGGGATGCTTACAGGCTTCAGGAAGACTATAAAGAAGCCATTGCCGATTACACTGAAGCGATTCGCCTTAAACCTGACTTAGCTGATGCCTTCAATGGACGGGCTATTACTTATGCGCGTCAGAAGAACTATCAAGGAGCGATCGCTGATTACACGGAAGCGATTCGTCTTGACCCTAAATATGACGAAAATTATTACTCCCGCAGTCAAGTTCGTCAAGAGTTAGGAGATTTGCAGGGGGCATTAGCTGATTTAAATGAAGCAGTGCGCCTCGATCCTGATGATGTTGGCAATCTTCGAGAACGTGGAGATATTCGCCGTCAACTCAAAGACTATCAAGAAGCGATCGCTGATTACACGGAAGCAATACGTCTTAAACCTGACTTCGCTGATGCCTACAATGCACGAGGGCTGGCTTACCATCTTCAAGAAAAATATCCAGAAGCTATCAAAGACTATAGTGAAGCTGTTCGTATCTATCCTAAACCCTTTTACTATGGCAACCGAGGAGAAGCTCACAGACTCCAGGGAGACTATCAAGAAGCGATCACTGATTACACCGAAGCCATAGGTCTTAAACCTGACTTCGCTGATGCCTACAATGCACGAGGGTTGGCGAAGGCCGAGATAGGAGATAAACAAGGAGCAATTGAAGATTTGCAAAAAGCCGCACAACTTTTCCGTGAACAAGGGAATGACGATGCCTATCAAGTAGCACAGACAAAAATTCGAGAAATTCAAGGCATAAGCACAGAGGATGAACAGGTAAGTCGAGGCAATCCTCAAAATGTAGACGCTCATCTCGGCCGAGGTATTGCCAGCTATAAAAGAGAAGATTATCAGACGGCGATCGCTGAATATAATGAGGCTATTCGTCTCGCTCCTCAGAATGCTTTTGCTTACAATTTGCGAGGTAATGCTTATTTTGCTCAGGAAAATTATCAGCAAGCTATCAAAGACTATACCCAGGCTATTCGTCTAAATCCTAAGTTTGCTGTAGCCTACTCGAATCGGGGAAATATTTACTACGAATTAGAGGAATATAAGTCTGCTGTTTCTGATTACACCGAAGCGATTCGTATTAAACCTGATGATGCTGATTTCTACTTCAAACGGGGAGATGCTCGTGATCAATCAGAAGACTACTCAGGGGCAATTGCCGACTATACCGAAGCTATCCGTCTCAAACCCGACTATACCACAGCTTATTACTATCGAGGGATTAGCAAGTCTAAACAGAAAGACTATCAGGCGGCTATTTCTGATTACAGCCAAGCGATCAGTCAACTTAACTATTCTGGCATCGGAGTTCGCTTTGTAGATCGTGAGGGAATGCCTGGAATGTTTATTGGAGAAATCTTTAAGAATTCGCCAGCGGATCGGAGTTCGCTCAAAGTCGGAGATCAAGTTGTCGCTCTTAATGGCGAATCTACTCTTAATAAAACAACTGAAGAATTACAGCAACTCATTAATAACCAGGTCTTAAAAAAGGAAATTCTTGAAGTTACCTTAAAAATTAAACGGGAAGGACAAAGGGAATTTGATTTAACATTAATCAAAGCTCCAGTTATCAACCCTAAATCAGCAGAAATTTACATGAGTCGAGGTACTGCTTACCGCAAGTCAAACAATCTTCAAGGTGCGCGGGAAGATTTCCAAACAGCCGCCGATCTTTATCGACAACAAAATAATATAGAAATGTACCAAACAGCATTGGAAAAACTCAAAGAGATTCAGTAGAAGTCAGCATGAATGTAGTTGATTTAATTAATTTAGTTAGTGTATAATTTGTGTAATCCAGAATTAATGAGTTACTTTGGTGCGAGATAAAAATCTGGTTTGTTTAACTTAAAATACCTGTAATCAGTCAACATTAGCAAGATGAAACAACTATCCAAAAGTCACCAAAAATATCAAGGAAGAATCTTGTCAGACTCGATCATTTCACCCCAAGAATTAGCATTACGCAAAACTAGAAGAGATGAACTCGGTAGGCGCTGTCGAGAGATTTTTGAGCAAATACGTCCAGAATTGATCGAGAAATATTATAACTGGTTTATTGCTATTGAAGCCAATAGTGGAGATTATTTAATTGACCCTACCCTCGAAGGTTTAATGCAAAAAATTCGCCATCAATATGCGAATACAGAAGTTAAATTGACTACTTTCCGCCTCAATGAAACAGGAGCCTGTGGCATGATATGATTGTAGGCATATTTGGAGAAAATGGAGAGTTACTCTTTGAACCCACATTCCGCACCCTCAACTGTCACATAAGCTGTCCCCCTCCAGAGACTTGAGTAAAAATACTTATCTGGTGAAGGTTTTCTCGGTGGCCGTTAGGGGGATATTGAGACCCCTAATTATGAAAAAATAGGAATTGTT
>NZ_JAPZQM010000014.1:0-15818 GCF_027530565.1 Microcystis sp. LE19-10.1B
TTTTGTACCAGTTTATGTACTATGAGGAGAATAATGCAAGGTTTTTGAATGTCCCAATCCTATTTTCTTGCACTAACATCAGATTTTAACAGGTCAAAAGCCTTATTTTCAAAGGGTTTTACCATTATTCAGCAAGTCCTACATAGAAATATCTACAGCAGTTATCCTAATTGATCAATTCTCATTTCGCCGAGGTATTTACGGAGATAGGGAGAAAAAACCTCGTAAATCAGGGTAAGGGGTTGGCGAGCGTGCCAAAATAGGTAATGACGACCCCAAAATGCTCCTTTTTCCCCAAAAGCTATTTCTAATTCCGGGGAATGACCGTAATAAAGTCCCTGCACATCGCGATACAATTCCGTGTGCAGCCGCGAGAGACTTTCCCAAATCGGTAGGGAACGATTTTCCAGATATTCGTCCACTTGATTGACAGACCACCAAGAAGCGGCATAGGCTAACCTTTGACCACTAGCTGTGCGTAACCAGACTTGACGACGCAATCTCGGCCCCGGAATCAGGCTAATTTTCATCGGTGCGCCATCCTCATCGTCGCCGATGGGGGACATATCGATCACATCCACTTCCGTTTTTTCACCGGTTAAAAGTTGTAAATGACGGGTGGGAGAACCATCGCCGAGAATTAAAATCTGCCACGGGGGTGCGAGTTGGCTATGGGGTAAACCTTGTTTAACATCGGTTTCGTCTCCTTGCCAGAGAGAGGACAGGGAGTACCAAGGACGATTAAGCAGGGGCTTTTCTTGGGGGCGGAGGATAGCAGTCAAGGTTTGTTACAAAACTTTATGATTTTTTCATTAATCATAACACGGGATTTTTGTCTGCTGGTGATAAAAGCGATCGCCTTGCTCTAATCCTCTCTAAACTTTTCGGTTAGCATAGGCACTTTTGCCAAAGGAGATTGACTATTTTGATTTTAACGATAGAAAGGTATCAATATCTGGAGGAATTTTTGTAATCTTCTCAGGGCAATTAATTGTCGAATCTTGGGATTAATTTGGGGGGGATAAATGCTGGTGGCTAATTGTTCTTCTAGTAAGGCATATTCTGCCGCAGTTAGGGGTTGATTATCAAGGGGCGAGCGAGCCGAAGTGATAATTTCTGCTCGTAAAACTTCTTCGGGAATATCTTCGGGAGAGGGCAAAGCAAGGGCTTTTAGGGGCGATAAGAAACCGATCGAGATGAGGATGATAATTTTTGTCGTTCGCTGCATTTAATTTAAACCGGGGGGCAATTTTTCCCGACACTGTTGATGAATTTCCCCGATTCTAGCAAACAACCAGGGATATTTTTGACGATAACTGGGAATTAGAGCCAGAGGACTGAGTAGGGCAGTGGCGGCAATATCGGCTACACTTAATTTATCCGCCACCAAATAGGGCTGATTTTGCCAATATTCTAGAATCTTGAGGGCATTTTCTAGACGCTCCTCCGCTAGTTTTACCCTTGCCGGGGTGATTTTATATTGTTGTCGCACGATATTAATAATTATTTGACTACTCAGGGAAGGATCGATCGCTTTTCCCTCTCCGGCGCGATAATTATAATAGACAAATCTCGTCGCTACTCCAATACTTTCATCTAACCAATCCTCTAGTAACCAAGCTTGATTTTTCTCCTTTTCCCCAGCGGGAATAAAAGAGGGGAAAGGAACTACTTTTTCTAAATATTTTAAAATGGCGGTAGAATCGGCAATAATCTCATCTGCTGCCATTAAAACGGGGACAGTGGTTAACCCTTTGGTTAGAGGCCTGAGTTTGAGAATATGTAGTCCGGGGGTGAGATTTTCTACTTGGTAATCAATCCCCTTATAACCTAGAGCTAAACGAGCTTTGCGACAGTAATGAGAGGTGCTAAATTGAAGTAAAAGCATTAAGTTTTGTTGGTTGCTATAATAGTTATCAGTTACCAGTTATCAGTTATCAGACTTGGGTTTTAAGTTAACTGTTCACTGTTTACTGTTTACTGTTTACTGATCACTCTGTTTACTGAATTGGCAATAGGTCTATACTATGAGCAAACCCTCCCTTTTTTCTGCTGTTTCTCGTCCTTATGCGACTAATTCACAAGCAAAAGATCCCTGGTTAGCGGTCAATCTCTCGATGTTTTTCCCCGGTTTGGGACAATGGTATGCTAACAAAAACCAAAAAGCAACCATTTTGGCAATCGCTCAAGTAATATTAATAATTGTGACAATTTGGTCAATTTTTAGCCACAATGGCCCTGTAAGCTGGGGATTAGGGGGAATAGTTGCTCTGGTTATCGTTTACATTAGCAATATTTTTGACGCTCACTGGACTGTTTATTATTCCAGACAGAATAACAGCTTAGAGAAAATTCCCCGCCAACAAAAAAACCCATGGTTTGCCGTCTTCGCTAACCGGATTATACCGGGGTTAGGGCAATTGTACGCCGATAAGGTGATCTTAGGGATAATTTTTCTGACTATATCCCTGATTACCCTGAAAATGGATGATTTTTTGGCCAATATCCTCTTTCTTACCCCTTTAATTACAGCAATCGCTGTTTATCATGTTTATCACACTTTCCCCGATCAATTCCATCCCCATCGTCACACCTATCGTTCCATTTTGGCGCTGATGGTGGCAGCAATTTTTACTTGGGGAATTATCTGTAATTATTTTCCCGATTGGTTACATCAAAGAATAGAATTTTTCGAGATTCCGAGCGAATCCATGCTGCCTACCCTCGCAGTAGGTGATCGCATTTTCGTCAGTCAATCCAGTAATTATCAAGCGAAAAGAGGCGATATAATTGTTTTTAGAACTCCCGAAAAAATTCAGCAACTAGAGCCTAATTCGGGAGATTTTTTTATCAAACGAGTCATCGCTATTTCTGGGGATACCATTGAAATCCGCAGGGGTAAAGTTTATCTCAACTGGCAAGTTATCGAGGAACCCTACACCGCCGAGTTAGCCAATTATGAAATAGAATTTATGACTGTACCCCCAAAAACCCTGTTTGTTTTGGGAGATAATCGTAACCATAGTTTTGATTCCCATGCTTGGGGTTTTTTGCCAGAAAGTTATATCGTTGGTCAAGCCTATAAAGTTTACTGGCCTCTCGATCGTGTCCAGTCTTTGCTATGATGGGGATGACTAAGCTGTTGACTATCTGAATTACTCGTTAAGACTTCATGGGAGCAGGGAGAGGGGGGTTGAGCATTTGTCCTAAAGTTTACAATACGCAGTTTAAATGCAGTACAGCATCCCTTGAATTGTTACTGAAAAATTACCACTGGTGCTAGATAATTAACTTCAATCTTTTCTTGATTAATATGCTGTTAAAATTCCCTCAAAAGCTGAAAATTAAGCAAATAATATTATTAGTATTCTGGCTAGGAATAGGGATATTTTTCTGGTGGTTATCGTGGCAATCCCCCGGGATGAGCCAAATTCAACGACCCGAAACAGTTGCTCAACAAATTTATCAAGCAATGCCAGATTTACCGAAAGAAAACAACTATAACCGTCGAGATACAGGGGCGATCGATCCGAATAATACTTTAATAAGTCGCTTTCTTCGTTATCATCAAGATACAAAAAAAAGGTTTACTCTCATCCGTTTTGATTGGCAATTAACCCTAGGGGATTATCTAGGAGTGAACGAGAAAATCAGCGAAGAAAACTATCCCGGACAAGCAACCCTTACGGTTAATCCCATGGCTGCCGATATCAAAGCGATTAACAGTCTTAATCGTCGTCAAAGGCAGCAGTTAGTCACCCTTCTAGTCGAAATTTATAACCCCGCCATTCTCCCCCAAGAAACCCCCAATCCTAGCCCTTCTCCCAGTCCTTCTCCCCGTCGTCCATCTTTATCAAAACCGGGAGATGCCGACCTATTAAAATTCTAGAAAATTATGGAAAAAATTCTCAAATATGGTTCAGGTTGGCGACTCGGTTGGGATCCTAAGGCAGCCATTTATAAAGGATTAATTGGTGGCGATGATTGGGCGATCGAATTGACCGAGGCCGAGTGGCAAGATTTGCGTCGGTTACTATCACAATTGACCGCAACTATGGCGGCCATGGCCACAGAATTAATGGATGAAGAAAGTATTGCTTGTGAAGCGGAAAGCGAGCTTTTATGGTTAGAAGCGGCAGGATTTCCCGATAATTATTCCCTGCGATTTATTCTCTATCAAGGTCGCGGTTGTGAGGGCAATTGGTCGGCCACTGCCCTGCCAGAGTTGCTCGCCGCTTGGGACAATTTGCTTTACAATTTTTAAGAAAGCGGTGGGCATAAGTTAATTTTTGTCTCCCCCTCTTGACTTTTTGATTCCCCTGTGCTGCTATGCTTGCCCATCCGAGGACGAGGACCGATAATCTCACCTACACCCCGCCCCCATTGCTGAAAAACGGTTTTGCCATGACTCTCTATGTGGCCCTAAAAGCGCGAGAAACCTGGCAAAATACGATCGCTATTCCCGAACCAGTCTATCAAGAAACCATTTTCACCGGGGCCAATGCCGTCCCCATCTACGGGATTGTTTCCATTCCCCCGCAAGCGAAAGGAACAATTATCGGCACCTACGGCATCACGGGAGACTTAGATAATCAATGGTTTTTAAGAATTTTAGGCAGAAAAGCCGTAGCAAGAAACTACGCAGTCGTCCTCTTCGATTGGCGGGCCCACGGTAAGACAGCCGAATTATCCCCGACTCTCACCTCCGATGGCATCTATGAAGGGCTAGATTTCCTTCATATTGCCGCCCAAGCCCAAAAAATGGGCTGTCCTGCTCCTTTTTGGTTCACGGGTTACTCTCTGGGGGGACAATTGGCCCTCTGGGGAATTAAATCGGCAGAGAATCAGGAAGATATGGGGATCGATCCCGTCGATATCGGTGGTGGTGCGGTAATTTGTCCTAATTTAGACTCTAATCGTTCTTTATCCTATCTCGTCCGGGATCCCTGGGGGAAACATTTGGAAAAAGCGATCGCCAGGGAATTACGCAAGTTAGCCAAACGCATCCATCAAGCTCATCCCGATCATATCGATCCCGAAGCAATTACTCGCGCCACCACGATTGCCGGATTCGATCGAGAATTAGTGATTAAAAAGCTAGGATTTGAGACAGTTTTTGACTATTATGCCGCTAGTAGTCCCTTGCCCTTTCAACCCTATTTAACTAAACCCACTTTTATCCTCTACGCGGCCGATGATCCCCTCTTTTCCCCCGCAGTTATTCCCGATCTGCAAGCAGCGATCGCCGATAATCCCCACGTGGATCTACTCTTAACCAACTATGGCGGTCATGTGGGTTATATCAGCAGTTTATCCTGTCAGCGTCAGTGGGGCGATAGCGATCGCTGGTGGGCATGGAATCGGGTTTTAGACTGGTTTGACCAAAAAACTGGCAAATAATCCTAAATCCGTTGAGTATAGGTTACATATCACGATAGGCACTCATGCAAGAGGGGGAATAAATAATCAGTTTTTAATAACCAGATTTAGTATAGGGTTGGCTGAATAAATCTAAAAACCTTGTTGTATAAGACTTTTAGACTTTTTTCCCATCAAAAAGTGCCAGACATTGGGGTGATCGGGGGGGAAATTTAGGCACTTTTTCCCTGAAAATTAGGTAATTGACCCCCTGAAAATGGGTAAAACCCCACACCCCACACCCCACACCCCACACCCTGCCCCCACGAAAAACTTTTTGCCGCAAACCCTAGTATAGTTTCTAGGAGTCAAAGGCCGCTAGAAACTCCTCCACCTGTTCCCGAGTCGGTTGGGAGGCGATCGCTCCTGCCCCCCTTGTCACCATTGTCCCCACCGCACAGGCATAAATCACCGCCTTACGGGCTAAATCGGCATTTTCCCCAATTTGATCGCCTCCAAGACCGGCACGAGCCAAAAAACCCGCCACAAAGCCATCTCCTGCCCCGGTTGTATCCACCACCTCCCCGGGAAAAGCCTCGACAGTGCCGCTATTTTTGCCTAAATGATATTTACAACCTTTTGCGCCGCCAGTAACCAGAATTGCCCCTAAATTGGGGTATTGTGATGATATTTCTCCGGGGGTATCAGTGCCAAATAACCATGCTGCTTCTTCCTCGCTACATTTGAGCAAATCGGCCCAGAAGATAAAATCTCGAATCCGATCGGGAGCGACCTCAAGATTAGGCCAAAAAACCGGCCGCCAGTTGATATCGATCAATACTTTCACCCCGTAAATTTTAGCTAATTCGAGGGCGCGCATCATCGCCGCTCTCGCCGGGGGATAGGCTAACCCTAGGGTTCCCATCACTAGATAATCGGCATTTTTCCAGAGATTTTCGGGCAATAGGTCAGCTTTAAGGGCAGTATCGGCAAAATCCGTCGTTTTTCTGCCGCCAAAACCCGCAAAATGTCTGTCTCCCCCAGCATCGCGGGTGACATAAACTTGTCGGGTGGGTAGGGTGGCATGATACTGTACACCAGTAGTATCGACTCCGAGAGCGTCTAGCAAGGCGATTAACTGTTCCCCTCGTTGATCTTTGCCCACACAACCGATAAAAGCCGAATTTATGCCCAATTTTCGCAATCCACAGGCCACGTTTGCCGGCGCCCCCCCGGCATAGGTTGTCCAAGAAGTCACTTGCTCTATAGAGCGCTCGCTTTGATCGGCAATTAGATCAGAGAGGATTTCCCCTAAACAAATGACAGACACTGGCGAAGATCTTTGATTGTTAAGCATTGGTGTGGGAAGTGGGGTGTGGGGTGTGGGGTGTGGGGTGTGGGGTGTGGGGTGTGGGAAGAATAAATAAAAATAATCTCCTGACGACCGACGACCGACTCCCGATCACTGATTAATAACTTGTCAAGAAATCACGATAAATCAACTAGAGATTATCTGAGGCATTGAGTATAATCAAACACATAGATTAGGGGAAATTGCTCATAAATCAGTCCGATCGAGCGTGAATCCTCTTTTATTTTTTAGTCTTAGACTAAGGAAATATCATGGTTGATTGTAGTCAGATTCAGTTTGACGAGGATAAAAGCAAGATAGATCTATCGCAACTACGAGAATTATTTAATTTAACCGCATTTTGGGCAATCGATCGCCGTTTAGAAGATTTAGAAACCGCAATTGACTATAGTGATCCGGTGGTGACGGTGTGGAATGAGCGGCAATTAATTGGTTTTGCTCGCGCCATTTCTGACGGCATTTATCGGGCAACTATTTGGGATGTGATTGTTCATCCCGATTATCAGGGAGCGGGTTTAGGGCGTAAATTAGTAGAAACAGTCTTGGCCCATCCCCGAATAAATCGGGTGGAAAGAGTCTATTTGATGACTACTAATCAAGAAAATTTTTACCGGCGCATTGGTTTCCAAAGCAACGCCACCACGACGATGGTATTATTTAATCGTTATCCCGAGGAGTTTTCCTATCCGGCGATCGAGGTAAAGAAAAAACGATCCGTGTGAGCTTGTCCTGACTATTGTTATCGATTTGATCTAAGCTCATTTCTCCCCCCGAGACTTCGATAATGCCTTTCGCTAACTGAAATTTAAGACCGGGAGAAAGACCGAGAGCTTGAGTAAATTGTTTTACTTCTTCTGGCTTTGATTCTAAACTCAAAGGGGAAATTTCTGGCATTTGCCAGAGAGCGATTTCCCCCGGAAATTCTAGGGTAATAGTGACTTTTTTCTCGCCAAGGGCGCTTACCGATATACAAATAGAGCCACTCGTTAAGTTGGCGATCACTGCATCGACGAGAAGGACAAGAGCGGAGGATAAACGCTGATAATCGGCAATAATAGCAATCTCATCGGTTAAAGGGCTAAATTTAAGCTTAATATGGCGATTAGCTGCCTGTAAATAAGTTAGACTTGCCCAATCTTGCCAGAGTTTAGTTAAAGAAAAAATTTCTTGATCGAGAGGTATAGTACCAGACTCTAGTTTGGAGAGATTAATCATCTCATCGAGCATTGCCATCAGTTTACAGCCCGCCAGTTGCCCCTGGGCGATAAATTCCCTTTCCTCGGCCGGACTTTCACAAAGATCGGCGAGAATCAGTTGATGGAGACTGATCATACTGCTCAATGGCGATCGCAATTCGTGGGCAACCCGTCCCAAAAAACTGCTTTTGAGGTGATTAATTGCCACGGCCATCTGATAAGCGAGGCGAGTTTGCTGTAATTCCCGTTTTAAAGCGTCAATATCGTCCATATTTACAGAAAAACTGCCCCTTGTCGTAAGATATCCCATCCTTGACATTGCCAACGCGCGACGGTGGAGGGTTGTCCACTATTGATTATTCCCCATGCTTGCCTTTCTGTGGGCGCTAACACCGTCACCGAGGGAAAAGTAGTCATAATCGCTTCTGGAGTCAATAAAGGCTCTTGTCCTGACAGATTAGCACTTGTGGTCGCTAAAACACCAGTTCGACCGAGAATTTCTCTGGCGATCGCATGAGCGGGAACTCGGATACCAATCGTGCTAGGATTTTTAGGGTTAAGAACTTTTGGTACTTTTTCAGAAGCAGGTAAAACCAAAGTTAGGGAGCCGGGCCAGTATTTTTCGGTCATTTGCCGCCAAATTTCCCTTTCTTCCTGATTTCCCTCGACATAATCCCATAAATCTGCTGCTGAGGCCGCCATGAGAATTAAGGGTTTATCAAAAGTCCGTTTTTTAGCGGCAAAAATTAAGGCAGCATAGGGGGGAGAAACTGCCAACGCGGGAACTGTATCCGTGGGAAAAGAAACCACTTGACCACTTAGGGCCGCGTGAACAATTTCGTTAAGAGAAGCAGTAGGCATTGAGAATTGAGCATTTTTGGGGACTAATTTAGCCTAAAACTTTTTGGTACAATTTTAAACGGGTAGGGTTGATTCATGAATCAACCCTACCTTGAATCAACCCTACCTTGAATCAACCCTACTTGATCAGCGGGGTATCTGAAAGTTTTTAACACCTACCTACTTATCTCCAACCAATTAGCGACGATTAATTATGAATGAGTCTGATACTTTTGCTAATCTCGAACAATTAGAATATATTCCCTACCTAGATACCACGGGTAATATCTGTGCTGATTTACAGGGAAGAATCGGGGTTTATGGCATTTTTGATCGAGAACAAGTCCTAGAGTTTGTCGGCTATTCTCGTGATATTTATCTCAGTTTAAAACAACATCTTGCCCGACAGCCTCAAGCTTGTTATTGGCTAAAAATACAGTTGATTGATCGTCCTAATCGGACTATTCTCGAATCGATTAAACAAGCTTGGCTAAGAGAAAGTCAGGCAGTAACCGGCGATGAAAAACTCTGGACAGAACCAATTGATGCTAAATTAGTCATGACTGACACAGAAAAAGAATTTTATCAAAGTGCTGACGAATTGGGGCAAATCAAGTTATTAAAACAGGTATCCAGACGAGTAGAAAACGATATTTTATCAACCCTAGAAAAACGGGGAGTACAGATGGAAATTCGTTTTAATCCTAAGTTAAAAGAACAGGGTTTGCTCGATTTAAAGTAAAAATGACTAGGAGCGATCGATTCTCCCGACAAACCGCTATGATATTATATCGCCCCATCCCCACACCAATGGAACAGCGATGACCACTCCAGACTGGCCAAACCTACTGCAGCAACTACTCGATCGAAAATCCCTTTCCCTTAACCAAGCTGAAGAATTAATGACCGGATGGTTAAACGGCCAGATTCCAGAAGTTTTATCGGGGGCGATTTTAGCGGCTTTGCAAGCAAAAGGAGTCTCGGCCGCGGAATTAGCGGGAATGGCCCGAGTTTTACGGCAACAATCTCGCTTAGAAGACCCTAAACCCCATACCACTCCCGTTATCGATACCTGTGGCACCGGCGGTGACGGGGCTTCAACCTTTAATATTTCCACTGCCGTGGCTTTTGTGGCGGCCGCCGGGGGTGTAAAAGTGGCTAAACACGGCAATCGCTCGGCTTCCAGCAAGGTCGGTTCGGCCGATGTTTTAGAATATCTTGGGGTTAATTTGAGCGCCCCTAGCGAGAAAGTAGCGGCGGCTTTAGATGGGGTGGGAGTTACCTTTCTTTTTGCCCCCGGTTGGCATCCAGCCCTGAAAAGTGTGGCTAATCTCCGCAAAACCCTGAAAGTTCGCACGGTTTTTAATCTTCTGGGCCCTCTAGTTAATCCTCTCCGTCCCACAGGTCAAGTTATCGGGGTTTATGACCGGCAATTTCTCACCCCCATGGCCACGGCTTTAGCACAAATGGGAACCCCAAAGGCGATTATTGTTCACGGCCGGGAAAAACTCGACGAGGTGGGGTTAGGAGACCTGACCGATATGGCTTTATTAAATAATGGCGAGGTGATTTCTGCGGCGATCGATCCCTTGTCAATTGCTATCCCCAGAGCCAGTTTAAATGCCCTTAAAGGCGGGGAAGTACCAGAAAATGCCGAAATCCTCAAAAATGTCCTGCAAGGGGGTGGAACGCCGGCTCAACGGGATGCTGTGGCGATTAATGCCTCTCTTGCCCTACAGGTGGCAGAAAAGGTCACTTTTGGCGACCATGCTGCCGGTTTCGCCCTCGCTCGCGACATTTTAGCCAGTGGGTTAGCTTGGCAAAAATTAGAGGAGTTGGTTAAGTTTCTCGCCGCCTAGGACAATTCACAGGGGGCAGTCTCGATGAAAAAATTTTCACCCCCACAGATGAAAGAGGTTTTCTTCCCCACACCCCACACCCCACACCCCACACCCTCTTTCAAGTCAGGAGACTCCGAGACAGGAGATTGCTTTTATTTATTCTCCCTATCTCCCCACTTCCCCACTTCCCCACTCCCCCACTCTGCAATAATTACTCGCAGCCAGAAATAGGTTGGGCGTATCATACTTTGTGCTTTTTGTCAAAAAAACTTTTTTTTTGCAATAAAACTACACAAAAAAAAGATCATCACTGCTGGTGAAATTGACTGATTTACCCGCTTCAATTAGGATACCCTTCTAGGTGTGGCAAGGGTTTCAACCCTTGCTGCCCAAAAAAGCACAGAATAACCCATTATGAAATTCAGTAAAATCGCTGTAACTATGATAACAGCGTTGTTAAATAAAAATCTTTCTCAATTAATTCTTAAGAATTTATAAATATTGCGGAATGTTAATTTAAATATTCTCAAGTTTTTGCAGTCAATCAATAATTTTTGCTTATCTTTGTTAGAAAATAGAACTCCTGCAAAAATCCAACATCTACCATTGGGTTAGGAGTCTCCGAGTCAGGAGTCAGGAGATTATTTTTATTTATTCTCCCCACTTCCCACTTCCCCACTCCCCACTCCCCACTCCCCACTCCCCACTCCCCACTCCCCACTCCCCACTCCCCACTTATGAGAGATGATCAAAAGATGAAAGAATCGTGGCGAGAACGTCTGAATATCTCTCGAATAGCGATTAATGCCCCGAGGTTAACCATTGCTTTCTGGTTAGCGGTGGCCATGGCGGGAATTTTTGCTTTTAGTTCCCTAAAATACGCTCTTTTCCCCGATATCAGCTTTCCAGTCGTAATAATTAACGCCCAAGCGGATTTAGCTACTGCTATCACCACGGAACAGCAATTAACTAAACCCCTAGAAAATCCCCTTTTCTCTCTCCCCGGTTGTCGGGATGTGTCCTCGACTACTGCCCCCGGACAGTCAGTAATCAGCGTTTTCTTTAAAATTGGCACAAATTTAGACAAAGCCACCGCAGCAGTTAAACAGGCTATCTCGCAAATCCCTTTACCCTCTCAAGCTACTACAGAAGTTATCCCCGTTGATTTAAATGAGTCGGCAACAGTCACATATACGCTGGTGAGTGAGCAGAAAACTCTGGAAGAATTAAGCCAAATCGCCCAAGATAATTTAATTCGGCCCTTAAAAGCTCTCGAAGGTACGGCTAAAGTTAATTTACTCGGTCAAGGTACAGTTAGGGAAGATAATCCCCATAAAAGCTTAACCCGACCATTGCCCACGCTGGTACGCTTTAATGGCCAAGAGGCGATCGCTGTGCAGGTAATCAAACAAGGTGCTGCCAATAGTCTCGATCTGGCCGCTCAAGCAGAAAAACTGGTTAAAGACATAGCACAAAAACTGCCCGATGTCAAGATAATTTTAGCTGAAACCCAAGCGGAATATATTCGCGCTGCCCTACAAGGCACGATCGATGATTTACTCTTGGCAGTTTTGCTGTCGGTGCTGGTGATCTGGATATTTTTAGGCAGTTTCGCCGCTACAATCATTTCTGCTCTGGTTATCCCCCTATCTCTTTTGGGGACTTTCATTATCATGGCAATCTATGGGTTTAATCTGGAAACCCTGACGCTGCTGGCTCTCGCTTTGGTGATCGGCATTGTCGTGGATGATGCGATCGTGGATGTAGAAAATATTTCCCGTTTAATCGACGCGGGGGAAACCCCGAAAAATGCGGCACTCAAGGGGACAAGGGAGATCGGATTAGCTGTCACTGCTTCCACTTTAACCATTGTTGCGGTGTTTATACCCGTCGCTTTTATGGGGGGTGCGGTGGGACAGTTTTTCCAACCCTTCGGTTTAACTGTCTCGGCTGCGGTGATTTTTTCTCTGTTGATCGCCAGAACTTTATCGCCCGTTTTGGCAGTATATTGGCTGAAACCGCAGTCACGGGCAAAAATAACGAAACAAAAGCGACCAATTGAGAACACCTATCGACGGCTCTTAAACTGGTCATTGCGTCATCGTTTGCTGGTCATTGCTATCGCCCTAATTACCTTTTTTGCGGGTATTGCCTTGATTCCTTTTATTTCTAGGGGATTTATTCCCCGACTCGATCGCGGCGAGTTTAATCTGGTTTATACTTCTCCTTTGCCGAAAATAACGCAAATTAGTCCTAATAAACCGACGGCTAAGAGTTCTAGCGATAGTTTCGCTTGGATTTCTCAGTTAGCGAGTTCTCCCGAAAGTTTTCTTTTGCGTCGCACTATCCGCGATGGCAGCAAATTAGAAGCGCCGATTTTGCAGGATGGGGAAGTGGAATCGACTTTTATGATCGCCGGTTTACGCGGTGAGCCGAATCGTGGCAAAATTCACGTTAAACTGAAGAGCGATCGTAAATCTCACACCAGTGCGGTGCAGCAACGGATTCGGCAAATTTTACCGACAATTAGAGGGGTGAATGTCAGTGTCGAGGACATTCCTTTTGTGCAGACGGAAGCGGAAAAGCCGATCCAAATTGCGATTAAAAGCGATGATTTGCAGCTATTGCGCGATAGTGCCGAGAAATTGCGGGTTGAGGCTGCTAAAATCGCCGGTTTAAAGGATATTTCCCTATCATCTAGATTAAATGAGCGGGGGGATTTTTTGGCGATCGAGCGTTTAAATGGTCAACAGGCGATTTTTCTCAGTGCTAATCTCAGTCCGGATTTAGGCTTAGAAGATGCGGCGATTAAAATTGAAGGGATTGCTTTACCGGAAGGGATAACTTTACAGCGTTGGGGTACTTCTTCTCAAAGTAGCGATGTTTTGGGCAGTTTTGGTCGCACTTTAATCCTAGCGACAATTTTAATGTTAGGAGTTTTATGGTTATTATTCAGAAGACTGCTAGAAACTATCGTCATCGCTTTATGTTTACCTTTAGCGATTGTGGGGGCAATGTTGGGGTTATTGGTAACGGGTAGTGAGTTTAGTATGATTTCTCTGATCGGGTTTATCTTCCTCTTGGGACTACTCGATAAAAATGCTGTGTTATTGCTGGATTATACTAACCAATTGCGTCAACAGGGTTGGAGTCGGGAGGAAGCGGTTTTAGAAACGGGAATGATTAGGTTAAGACCGATTTTAATGACCACTTGTTCGACAATTTTAGGCATGATTCCGATCGCTTTGGGATTGGGTACTGGTGCGGAATTGCGGCAACCCATGGCGATGGTAATTGTGGGAGGTTTAGTCACTTCTTCCCTGTTGAGTTTAATTGTTGTGCCTGTGTTATATCTAAGTTTAGAGGATGTTTGGAACCAGATTAAAGCCGGTCAAAAGTAGCTAGTTTTACCGTTTTGGCTTCTGATTGCTATAGAGTCGTTTGAATTCTTTTTGTTGTTGATTATGATCGACAATTGGCTCAGGATAACCACAACGATGTCTTTCTAAACGGGGGATTTTCCCGGTTACTAGATATTCCGTATCTACGGAAGCTAATTCCGGCAACCATTGACGAATATATTCCCCTTCCGGATCGAATTTTTGTGTCTGACTAGCGGGATTAAAAATTCTTAAAGGTTTCGGATCCATGCCACTAGAGGCACTCCACTGCCAACCACCATTATTAGCGGCTAAATCGCCATCAAAAAGTTTCTGCATGAAGTATTTTTCGCCTTTTTGCCAGTTAATAATTAAATCTTTGGTTAAAAAACTCGCCACGATCATGCGACAACGATTGTGCATCCATCCCGTTTCATTTAATTGTCGCATGGCCGCGTCAACGATCGGATAGCCGGTTTTTCCCTGGCACCAAGCTTGAAAATGTTCTTCGTTATCCTGCCAAGGAAAATGACGAAATTCTTTTCTATAAGCACCGACCGCCAATTCTGGGAAAAAATAGAGACAATGCTGGTAAAATTCCCGCCAAGCTAACTCTTGCTGCCAAGTGATAATACTATCTTTTGCTTCCTCGGCGCGGCAATTTTCTAATAATTCTAGGGTTGCCGTCCAAATTGTGCGGATGCCAATCGCCCCAAATTTTAAAGCGGCACTCAAGCGCGAGGTGCCATCGAAAGCGGGGAAGTTACGATCTTCTTGATAATTGTTAATAACCCCTTGACAAAATTCTTCTAATCTGCTACGGGCGGCCTTTTCTCCGGGAGCGAGGGGTAAGGGGTTTTGCCAGGTAAAACCTAAATTTTCTAGGGTTGGTAAGTTAATAGTTTCTGCGAGTTTCTCCCCCTCATTTTCGTCTAATCCTTGCAGGTTTTCTAGGGTTTTGGGGCTGGCTTTGGCTAATTGGCTCCAATTTTTCCAAAAAGGAGTATATACGGTGTAGGGACTTTTTGAGAGGGTGAGGACTTGTCCTGGAGCGTGGAGAAGTTGATCCCAGAAGGTTTCTACCTCAATTCCTTTTGTTTGTAAAGCGGCGATTACCTGTTGATCCCGTTGACGCGCGTAGGGTTCGATATCGAGGTTAAAAAAAACTGCTTTTGCCGATAAATTGCCAGCTAAATTGACGAGTGTTTGACTGGGGTTGCCGCAAATAATCAGTAATTGACTACCTTTTTGGCGATAATTTTTTTCTAATTCCTCTAGACAACCGAGGAGATAGGCAACTCTAGCAGGGGCGATATCATCCCTCTCTAAAATAGCGGGATCGAGGCAGAAAACCCCGATAATTTTCGGACTACGATCCCTAGCTTTACTCAGTCCAATATTATCCGAGAGACGTAAATCGCGACGATGCCAGAAAAGGATTAGATTTGACATAAAGTAAGGTGATGAGAAGATTATCAGGGGCGAGATTATTTTACATTGAGCTTGTCGAAATGTGGGGTACAGTTAAGAACAAATTCAGGTCAAAAATACTCTTTCTGTAATTATACGACAGTAGATCAAGAATAATTGTCTAATTTTAAAATCTAGCTGTGATTGGCAGTTAATTGATTGACAAAATCTCGATGTTCTGCTGTTTCTAACCCCCGCTGCAAAATCAATAAAACTTTTTCTAAGTCGCCCATTAATAAAGCGTTTTTATCTAGCCATAAACCGGGGAAGATTTGGGAGCGCATTATGCCATCACTATCGGGTTCTAGTTTAATATATTCTCCTGCCTGTAGCCGAAACCAATCAATTTCTTGTTCATAAA
>NZ_JAPZQM010000633.1:0-7485 GCF_027530565.1 Microcystis sp. LE19-10.1B
GGGACGTTCAAAAACCTTGCATTATCCTTCTTGTAGTACATCGCTTGGTACAAAAAACAAGGGCAACAAAGCCTGAAACGACCGGCTCCTGACGACCGGCTACTGACTCCTACCCCCAGGAAAAACTTTTTCAGCAGACCCTATTTATTCTTCCGACACCCCACACCCCACACCCCACACCCCACACCCTGCCCCCAGGAAAAGCTTTTTGCCGCAAACCTAATGATCAATCCGAATCTGGCCAAAGCAGCCGGACAGCAAGCAGCGCAAAACCAATGGCCGCTATCGCTTTTAATATCTTAGCGGGGAATAACTGCGCCATACTGCCGCCCGCAAGGACTCCTAAGAAACTGGTCAGGATTAAGGCGGTAATTGAGCCAAAAAAGACGGCTTTGGGTGATTTGGAACTGCCACCGAGAGCGATCGCTACTAATTGACTTTTATCGCCGATTTCTGCCAAAAAAACCGTGATAAATGTCAGTCCGAATAATTGCCAATTCATAAATTCTAGGGAGATGGGTGATGGGGAAGTGGGGAAGTGGGGAAGTGGGGACGTGGGGACGTGGGGTGGTGGGGGGGGGGGGGGGGGGTGTGGGGTGGGGGGGGGGGGGGTGGGGGGTGGGGGGGTGTGGGGTGTGGGGAGAATCAATAAATATAATCTTCTGCCTCCTGCCGGCCGCCTCCTATCTCCTATCTCCTGTCTCCTGTCTCCTGTCTCCTGTCTCCTGTCTCCTATCTCCTGTCTCCTGACTCCTATCTCCTGTCTCCTATCTCCTATCTCTTATCTCCTATCTCCTGACTCCTGAAATATAAAGTCTCGGTTACAAAACTGACTTCCGAGCAATTCTCACCCCACCATAGAAACAGAAGCCCCTAGAAAAATCAGCCATGAAAGAACACGATGTCGTTATAGTGGGCGGTGGGTTAGCAGGATGCCGCGCCGCCTTAGAAATCAAACGCCTCAACCCGACTATCGATGTTGCTGTCGTTGCCAAAACCCACCCAATTCGTTCCCACTCCGTCGCTGCCCAGGGAGGTATCGCCGCCGCCCTGCAAAACGTTGACCCCAAAGATAATCCCAAGGCCCACGCCTACGATACTGTCAAAGGTTCCGATTTTCTGGCTGACCAGGATGCAGTGGATATTCTCACCAAAGAAGCCCCCGAAGTTATCATCGAATTGGAACATCTAGGCGTGTTATTCTCCCGTCTCGAAGATGGACGCATTGCCCAAAGAGCCTTTGGCGGTCACAGCCATAACCGGGCCTGTTACGCCGCCGATAAAACCGGTCACGCCATGCTGCACGAATTAGTCAGCAATTTAGGCCGTAATCAGGTAAAAATCTACGATGAATGGTATGTTTTACGCCTTATCCTCGAAGAAGGTACGGCTAAAGGCGTAGTTATGTACCAAATCGCCACCGGACAGTTAGAAATCCTCCGGGCAAAAGCAATTATGTTCGGGACGGGGGGCTATGGTCGCGTTTATAACACCACCTCCAACGATTTCGCCTGTACGGGAGACGGTTTAGCATTATCGGCAAAAGCGGGTATTCCCCTAGAAGACATGGAATTTGTCCAATTTCACCCCACTGGACTCTATCCCGTCGGTGTTTTAATCTCGGAAGCAGTCCGGGGTGAAGGTGCTTATTTAATCAATAGCGAAGGTCGTCGTTTTATGGAAGACTACGCCCCCTCGCGCATGGAATTAGCCCCCCGGGACATCACTTCCCGGGCCATTACCCTAGAAATTCGCGCCGGCCGGGGGGTAAATCTGGACGGTAGCGCCGGGGGTCCCTTTGTCTATCTGGATTTACGCCATTTAGGCCGGGAAAAAATTATGAGTCGCATTCCCTTTTGTTGGGAGGAGGCCCACCGTCTCGTCGGTGTCGATGCGGTAGAGGAACCGATGCCCGTCCGTCCTACAGTTCACTATTGTATGGGCGGCATTCCCGTTAATACCGATGGTCGCGTTCGCTTAAGTGCCGATACCCTCAGCGAGGGCTTTTTCTCCGCCGGGGAATGTTCCTGTGTCTCCGTCCACGGGGCCAATCGTTTGGGCAGTAATTCCCTGTTAGAATGTGTGGTCTATGGGAGAAGAACTGGCAAATCGATCGCTAAATACGTCGAAAAACGCGCTTTTCCCGTCTTTAATCCCGATATTTACCTTCAGGATGCCAAAGAGGAAATCACCGCTTTATTGACCAAAAAAGGCACGATTCGCATCGGTCAACTACGTCAGCAATTCCAAGACTGTATGACCCAACATTGCGGCGTTTTTCGCACCGAAGCGACCATGCGCGAGGGAATTAAACAAATTGGCGAATTAAAGCGCCAATACGAGCAGATTTACCTCGATGATAGGGGGGATTGCTGGAATACGGAACTAATCGAGGCCTGGGAATTACAAAGTCTCATGGTGGTGGGGGAAATTATCCTCACCTCTGCCCTCAATCGTCAAGAAAGCCGAGGGGCCCATTCCCGCGAAGATTTTCCCCAACGGGATGACCAAAATTTCCTTCAGCATACCCTCGCCTATTATTCCCCCTCCGGCATCGATATCGACTATATGCCCGTGGTAATTCAGGATTTCACCCCCGTGGAACGTAAGTATTAACCTCTGGTCGGACGGTAAATGTAAAGGAATATTACAAACTCCTTGGCATTTACCGAGATTTAGTTCTATACTAGATAAAGCAACGCGGGATAGAGCAGTCTGGTAGCTCGTCGGGCTCATAACCCGAAGGTCAGTGGTTCAAATCCGCTTCCCGCCATTACTTATAAAGCTAGTAGTTAACCCCGATTTCCCGTTAGGGAACATCGAACATTACCCTTTCAAGACAGCGATTGGGGTCAATGTAGGATTGGCGAGAATGGAGACAACTATAATTATCCATGATCAAGATCTGTTCTGCTTTTAAATAGATCGGAACGTGATAGGCTTCAAACAGGGCCATTTACAAAATGTTTGAAAGAAGTAGCGGGGATTGGAATCGACCAATCTTAAGTTAGAAAACGGGTTTCTCTAAGAAACCCGTTTTCTGGGTTAGATGTGGTATAACAGAAAAGTGGTTATGTCAGAGGAAAGAGATATGCCATCAATTTTTATTTGTTATTCCCACCAAGACAAAGGATGGAGAGACAGACTGTTAAAATTTCTCGAACCTCTGAATGATGAGGAAAAAATAGTCTGGTCAGATCTCGACATACAACCGGGGGATATTTGGGATGAAAAAATTAAAGACAGTTTATCACAAGTAACAATTGCGATGGTATTGGTTAGCCAAGACCTGCTTAATTCTCGTTATGTGAAGAATGAAGAATTACCCCGTATTTTGAAAAGACGTGAAGAAGAAGGAGTCCTTATAATTCCTATATTTCTTAGACATTCTACTGTGAAAAGTGTTTCTTTTAAATACACTAATGAAGAGGGAATAGAACAAAGATTTTACTTACATCAATTTCAGTCTCCTAGCAATAATTCTCCCAGCAATCCTCTCTGTGATCTAAAGAAATCAGAATATGAAAAAGTTTTCGTATCCGTTGAGGATAAATTGCGATCGCTGATTGAAGAATCTAAAAAAAAACAGTCTGAACCCTCTAAAAAAGCGGTCCAACCCCTGACCACCTCTGGGTTAGTGGATACGCAACTCCCACCCGTGCGTAGATGGCAAGGACGACGGGAAGAATTGCAAGAACTCCAAACAGCGTTAGGGAATGACCATCTAAGGTTAATCGAGATTACCGCCGCCGGGGGTTATGGTAAAACTGCCCTGGCGAGAAAGTTTACAGATCAATTAACTGCTGATTGGCCGGTATTATGGGTTAATTTTAACCAGCCTTACCCTTTGGCACAGTTCGGACGGTGGTTATTAGAGGAGTTAAAACAAAATTATGATGAAAAATGGAATGATGGGCAATTAATAGACGCAATCAGCAAAGGGTTAACCGCTAAACCCTGTTTATTAGTGTTGAATAATTTGGAAACGGTACTAACTGCCCCAGTAAATTTGGTTTATCAGCAATTCTTGCAAAAATGGTTAAACACAGAAAGCAGCAGTAAGCTATTAGTCACCAGTCGAGAACAGCTAAAATTCCCCGTCAATTTGCAAGATTATTATTATTCTTGGCCTTTAAAAGGGTTAAAAGAAGCGGATGCGATGCGTTATGTCACCGAAGATCACGGCTTAACGGGAAGCGATGAAGAATTAGCCCAATTTGTCGATAAAATGGGAGGTCATCCCCTCTTAATGGAACTGGTTTGTAGTTTGATGAAAGATAAGTTTGGGAAAGGGGTTTCTGTCACCGAGTCGCAAAATTTGGGCTTAAATATGTTTGATGTGGAAGGGTATCACCGCGACACGGAAACCTGTGTCAGAGAAGTGATTACCGCCAGTTTAGCGCGATTATCGAAAGAGTTTAGGGAGAGTTTAACGCGGTTGTCGGTACTGCGGGAGAATTTTGATGACAGGTTAGCCCAGGGGTTAATTCCAGCAATAACTGAGGAAGATTTACGCTATTTAGCTCGTTTATCTTTATTACAAGAATTTCCCCCCGAATACAATGTAAAACGGCGACAGTTTCAGTTTTTGCCTTTAATTTCCATGGTGGTGCAAGATCAAGCAAATCCTGAAATATTGCGATCTGCCCATCAATTAGCCTTAGATTATTATTTAGCTCATTTACCTGTCCCTCCCTGGGAATCCTTGGAAGATTTGAAGGAATATTTAGAGGCGTTTCACCATGCAGGGGAATTGGGAGAATGGCAGTTAGCATACAATATTTTGAATGAGGATCGAGGAGGAGAAGGGAAAGATAAATCGGTTAATAGTTTTTTGTACTTCACAGGCTTAAGTCGAAAATCAATAGAATTGTATGAGATTTTAATTAATAATTGGATAGAGGATCAAAAACAAAAACAAGAGTTCGGCATTGTGTTGTCTTTGTTGGGAATAAGTTATAAAAATTTAGGAGAATATTCAAAAGCAATTACTATCCATAAGCAACATTATGCCCTATCGGAAAAAAATAAAAATTGGGCAGGAGTTGCTTCTGCACTGGGTAATTTAGGGATTTGTTACTTTTCGCAAGGCGATTATCAGCAAGCCATCAAGTATCATGAGCAATGTCTAGCAATTCAAGATAAAATTGGCAATTATCTAGGTATGGCAGGGACCTTTGGTAATTTAGGTATTTGTTATAGTTCTATAGGAAAATTGAATGAAGCTATAGACAATCATAAAAGGCATTTTGAAATTTCACAAAAGATTGATGATCTTGGAGGAATGGCTTCCGCATTTTTGAATATAGGAAATTGTTACAGCTATTCTGGCAGATATTTACAGGCGATTCTCTATCATCAAGCAGGCTTAATCGTCAAGGAGATTCTTGGCGATCAACAGGGATTAGCACTTGCTTATAATAATCTTGCGTGTTGCTTCCGAAGCTTAGGTCAATATAAGGAGGCAATCTTTTATAATCAGAAATCTCTAAAAATAGGAGAAGAAATTGGTAACAAACAAAGGATATCAGAGTCACTTGGTAATATAGGTAATTGTTATGCCGACGTGGGAAAATATCAAGAAGCAATCGTTAAACATCAAGAATCTTTAGTCTTAAAAGAGGAAATGGGGGATCAAAGAGGAATTGCACTTGAATTAATTTCTCTTGGGGCTTGCTATGCTCATTTAGAACAACATGAAACAGCATTAGCATTCTTTGAGAAATCATTAGAGCTAAGTCAAAAAAATAATTATCAGAGAGGTATAGCAGTAAGCTTACATAACCTTGGAAAAACTTATTTTGAGCTTAAAAAATATATTCAAGCGAAAGACTATATTAATAAATCCTTAGCTATTGCTCAAGGAACTGTTTTACAGGAAATAGTAATGCGTTGTCATTTTGCTCTTGCAAATATTGCGTATCGGATAAGTGACATTCAAATCGCATATACCCATTGTCAACAAGCCCTAGCATTATCCCAAGAATTGGGGATTCCCTTGGTTAAAGATTGTGAGGAATTGTTAAGGCAAATTCAGGGGGATGTAGCAGACAATCTATAAAATTATCCTTAACTCCCATTAAGCAAAACTATGAAAATTAACTTCATTGATACTTATAAGCAAACAATTCAATCGCCTCAATGAAATTTACTCAATACTTTTTAGCCACCAGAAAACGACCAGATCGAGCCAATATCAAAATGGAATGGATTGAATACACAATCAATAATCCTATTCTGGAAGTTCACCAAAATGATGGACGAATTCGCCGCTGGGCATTAATTGAGGAAATAGACAACAAGGCGTTGAGAGTTGTCTTACTCGAAGATGGTATCACAGTTCACAATGCTTTTTTTGATAGGAATTTTAAGCCATGAAAATCACCTACTTTCAAGATACGGATACTCTATATTTAGAGTTCAATAACAATCCTATTGTCGAGACTCAAGAAATCAATGAAAATACCTTAGTCGATCTTGATAAAAATGGGAACATTTGTGCAATTACCTTGGAACACGCCAGAAGCTTAACGGATCTGAATGCTTTTTCCCTAGAAACTATTGTCGCGCCTGAATTAGCTTCAAGTTTATAAGAGTTGTCATAATAAAATTATTCTATAAACTCTATGGATTCCCCATGCAAAACCCAATTAACCTCACTATTGAGCGCTTTCAAGAAAACGGACAAGATTACTATGTCGCCACCAGTCCCGATATACAAGGACTTGTCGCTGAAGCTGATACAATAGATGCCGTCATTGATATTGCCAAAGACTTAATTCCCATCCTATTAGAATTGGAAACAAAGGAGTGTGAATAATGCAAACCGTCCACAAAATGAGGAACAATTAATTATGAACATCAAAGATTATCCCTTTGCTCAAGACTTGATTACGGATAATCAAGGTCAGATACAGCAAGTTATTATTAACTTTGAAGACTATCAACAAATAATAGAAACCTATGAAGATACTGGACTCTATTGCGCCATGATAGACGTTAAAGATGAAACTCCCTTAACTTTGGAGGAAGCTTTAATTGAATTAGAAAAAGAATGAAAATCAACTATCTTCCTACTTTTATCAAGGATCTTAAAGATTTAAAAAGTACCTCCCCTTACTCAGTCATAAAAAACCTTGTCTTTACTGATATTTTAGCAGTTAAGCAGCTAAGCGAAATTAACAACCTTAAAAAATTAAAAGGAGAATATAATGCCTATCGTATCCGAATTGGTGACTATAGAATTGGTTTTTTTGTTGAAGAAGATACAATTACATTTGCTCGTGTTCTTCATCGTCGAGAATTCTATCGTTATTTCCCGTAAAATTTCGGTAGATAAAGAATCATTGGCTCTTCGGGAATTGTTATGCAAATAATTAACTTAAAATAAAATTCGATGAGAGCAACTACGCTCAAAAGTAGCTGAAATTCATACAGGAAAGGACTTAAGGCACAAATAGGTTAATACCAAAAGATAGACAATTG
>NZ_JAPZQM010000381.1:0-16070 GCF_027530565.1 Microcystis sp. LE19-10.1B
CCCTTATAGAGAAAGGCATTTAGCGATTTTTGTCAATTGTTTTTGCTCTAGAGCGAACTAATCAATTAAGTCTCTTGCCAGATAAGGATTTAGTCGATTTATGCCCCCCTATCGAACCATACCAAGTAACGAAGAACCATAATTAAATTTAAAATGGATTTTAGGTTCGATCCCCCCTGCCCCCCTTGATAAGGGGGGTGCCGATAGGCGGGGGGATCCCCCTTAATAAGGGGGGCATCTGAAAGTTTTCAATACCTACCTACTTAGGATTATTTCCCCTGAGAACTGTAGCGGATTCGATCGAGAACCGCTGCCATAACTTCTAGGAAATAATAGGTGGATGAGGCTGTACCTATCCACCCTAGATATCTAAATCTGCGGGGCTAAATTTCTTGTGAATCTGAGGAAAACCTAACTGTTTAATCACTTGATGTTTGCCTTCTTCCTCAAGGAATTGCAAATTATTATAATTAACCCAGTGAATACAGTTAACTGGACAAGTCTCGATCGCTTCTTGAATAATTTCTTCTTCGTCACCGTCCTGATTATAGACACGAGAGCGACCGTATTCGCCTTCAATAAAAAAGGTATTGGGGGCAACGTGGGCGCAGTGTTTACAACCGATACAAGTGACCTCATCGACGTAAACCGCTTTCTGGCGCAGTAAACCGCCCAATTCGGGTTCAAAACCAGTGCGATCAGGGGAATCTCTTAGGAATCCCCCTAACTCTGGTTCAAAACCAGAGCGTTCGGGAGAAAAATCAGCCATTAGGCACTCCAACGTTGTACCACTAGACGAATGGAACCATCAGTATTTTTTTCCTGTGCTGCCACCTGAAAACCCTGTTTAGCAGTTTCTGCCAGGATGGTGTGGTAGGCATAACCTTGATTTACTTTTCTTAAAAATCCTTCTACGGTTAGGGGTTGTTGCCAGTATTGCAAATCGGCAACTAACTCGTACTCGTTACCATTCCAGCGAAAACCGATATCGTAATTGTTATCTTGCTCGATTACCACCTCTGCGGTTAAAGTTTGACCTTGATAACCTTTGACGGGGTGAGAACCCTCTTTCCATTCCATACCCATATCGCTCAGGGCGGCTTTTAGGTAGGATAGATCGCGGATTTTGGTTTTGATATTGCTAAAGTGTGACATGGTTTTTCAGTGGCTTAAATAAAGGGATCGGGAAAGATGAAAAATTACCAGTCGCTAAAAGTGGCTTCGTTGCTGACTTTCTCTGACTGGCTGACGGTTTGATGGTAATAATCCGAGGTTTTCTCTTGAGACATCAGCTGCCCGAGTTGTGCCTCGATCGCCGCCGTCACCTCTTGACAAGATGAACCGACTATGCCTGTCACCTTTTCCATGACGCGACCATCGGGATAGATAATAAACTCTAGGCTTTCCATGCTCATAGCTCTTCTCGGCGTGATCTGGGGTTTGCAAAGCTCCCTATCGTTTTAATTTACGATAGTTTGCTAATCGTAGCAATCTGGTTAAAATTTTAGCAAAACTTTATATTACGTCACCTAACCACTTTCATTTTTTGTAAGTTTCCCGTAACTTTTCTTCATCGTCAAGGGCGAACCCTGACCCAGGAGGCACAATTTAACAAAACTACACAAAAAAGACGACCTGAAGCGATAAATTGAAAATAAAGGAGATGCAACGGCGAACCACGACCGCCGAAATAATAGAAGTTTGTCTATAGGAATCCCAACGAATATGAATAAACAAATAGCCAGCGATCGCCTTCGGATCGGTGTTTTAGGTTTTGGTGGTTTGGGACAGGCCGCCGCCAGAATTCTCGCCCCCAAACAGGAAATGCTCTGGACTGCCGCCGCCGATAAAGCCGGTTTTGCTTACCACAAAGACGGTCTAGATGTCAATACCTGTAACAAAATTTATCATGACCAGGGTTCGATCGGTTATCTGGAAAATTACGGCAGTCTCAGCCAAAACAGTATCGAGGAATTAATCAAAACTGCCGACGTAGAAGGCTATTTTCTCGCCTTGCCGAATTTACCCAACAATTTCATGGCCGATATCGCTAAAACTTTCATTCGCTTGGGTTGGCGCGGGGTTTTAGTCGATGCGCTCAAACGTACCAGCGCCATGGAACAAATCTTAGCACTACAAGCAGACCTAGAAGCCGCCGGCATCACCTACATGACCGGCTGCGGCGCTACCCCCGGACTGTTAACTGCTGCCGCTGCCCTAGCTGCCCAGAGTTATGCAGAGATTCATAGCGTTAAAATTACCTTCGGCGTGGGAATTGCCAACTGGGAGGCTTATCGGGCCACTATTCGCGAAGATATCGCCCATTTACCCGGTTACGACCCAGAAACGGCGCACCGGATGAGTGATGCGGAAGTGGAAATGCTGTTAAATAAAACCAATGGCATTCTCAGCCTCGAAAATATGGAACACGCAGACGATATTATGCTGGAATTAGCCGGAATCTGTGGACGCGATCGGGTTTCCGTCGGGGGTGTGGTGGATACGCGCAACCCGAAAAAGCCCTTGAGTACCAATGTTAAAGTCACGGGGCGGACTTTTGAAGGCAAAATTTCCACCCATACCCTCACTTTAGGTGATGAAACCAGTATGGCGGCTAATGTCTGCGGGCCGGCTTTCGGTTATCTGAAAGCGGGGGTTTCCCTACATCGTCGCGGTATCTACGGATTATGGACAGCAGCGGAGATTATGCCGCAATTTGTGCGCTAGGGGTTTCTCTGCCGTAAAATAGCTAAAACTTTCGGGAAAATAGCGGGTAAGGGAGCGATCGCTTCTAGGCTCTCTCCCGTGACCGGATGTACTAAAATTAAACGATGGGCATGGAGTAATTGCCCGGGTAGATTAATCCCGATGGAACGACCTGAACTATAGAGGGGATCCCCAAGAATCGGATGACCGATTTGGCTGCTATGAACGCGAATTTGATGAGTTCTGCCAGTTTCTAGGCGAAATTCCATTAAGGTGTAGTTGCCCAGTCTTTCCTTGACTTGCCAGTGAGTGACGGCATTTCTACCGCCTTTTTCCACGGCAATAATAGCCATCTTTTGCCGATCGCTGCGGTGACGACCGATCGGCAGATCAATTGTACCTGTCTCCGTTTTGGGGACACCGTGGACGAGGGCGATGTATTCCCGGCGGGCAGTTTTGGTTTTTAATTGTGCCTGTAGGTGTTGATGAGCCTGGTCGGTTTTGGCAATAACGATCGCACCCGTGGTATCCTTATCTAAGCGGTGGACTATACCGGGGCGTTGAATTCCACCAATTCCAGCTAAATTCGGGCAGTGATGTAGTAAAGCGTTGACCAAGGTTCCCGATTCGTGGCCGGGAGCCGGATGAACCACTAAATCGGCAGGTTTATTGATAATAATCAGATAGTCGTCTTCGTAAAGAATATCAAGCTCGATCGCCTCGGCGGTTAATTCGAGGGGTTGACTGTCGGGAATGGTAATCTTTAAGCGATCACCTTGACCAACTTTAGTATTTTTATTAGTGCAAATTTGACCATTTAACTGTATATATCCCTGTTCTATCAGTTTTTGCAGCCTCGATCTCGATAAATCGGGCAAGTGTGACCCCATCCAAGCATCTAAACGTTCTTTTTTTCCCGCAACTTCTAAGTTTAATTGGTTCATCGGTTTTTAGTTATCAGGGTGTAGGGTGTAGGGGAAGGGGGAGGGGGCAGGGTGTGGGGTGTGGGGTGTGGGGTGTGGGGTTTTACCAGTTTTGAGGTGGCCAATTACCTAATTTTCAGGGAAAAAGTGCCTAAATTTCCCCCCGATCACTCCCAGATGCAGTACTTTTTGATTGACAAAAGGTCTAAAAGTCTTACCCAACAAGGTTTTTAGATTTATTCAGCCAGCCCTAAATAAAAATAATCTCCTGACTCCTGATTGCTGATTACTGATTACTGATTACTGAATTGGTCTGCCCCGGTAACGAATATCTGCATTGTTATTATCTTCGGTTTCGAGGACGATCTCGAATTCTTCTACAACGGAATCAAGGAGGGGATTAACTGTGGGATTTAAGAGAGGAGTTTCGGGGGTGGGGTTAGAGATAGCGAGAATTTTTGCTAATTTTGAGCGAGTTTTCTGGATTTCTCCCTCTAACAATCCCGTGATCGTTTTGCCAGTTTTCACTAAAAGAAAAGCTTGGTCACTGCAAGGGGTTAAGATCAGATGACCCTGGGGACTGCGAATAGCAATTTGTTCCAGATCAGACCAGCTTAATTCCTCTTTTGTGTTATTGGCAAGATAGAGCATTGTTCCGGCTAAGATTAAAGCACTATTGTGTTCCATGCCGATGGAATCAGTCAAAGGTTGACCCTGGGGAGAAACAAGCATGGTCCCCTCAATAGCGAGCGGTTTTTCGGCTAATTCTTGCAGGATTTTGGCAATTTCTACCTTATAATTTGGTTCCCTAGGTAAGGTATTTTTAGAGTTATCATAGTTATTATCGGTGGGATGTGGTCGTTGTCGTTCTTTGGTTTCTTTCGAGGAGATAAACCATTGTAGAGGTTTTCCTTCCCGCAGTTGCCGTTGGCTAAACAGACGAATATCTTTAGAAAGTTTAATCCCTAATTCAAAGGCATTTGCCTGATAATTGTCAGCTAAAGTTAAGGGTTCAAGGGAGATTTTAGCCTCATCTCTGGCAATACGTTTTAGGGGACCTGCTTCTAGACAGGCAAGGATTTTAAACAGTTGTTTCGAGTCGAGTAGTTCCTGTAAATAATAACAATGAAAGTAGGGGATGTCCCCACGATCAAATTCATCCTTACCATCGTTAATTAACCAACCAAAGAGGGTGTTATGGAAGTCAATTTGATAGATATAGACTCCTTTAAATTTCCTGTCTGGAGGATTATAGGTGTCCCATAACTGAGAGACTATATGTTGATAAAAAAACTGTTGAATCCCTAGGGGGACATTGACACTAGCGATATATTTAAATCCCAGTTGTGAGAAACTGCTATAAATCAGTTGTTCAACGAGCAAGGACATGATCTGTAACCTTTAAGCACTTTTGTGGGCTATTATAAATAATTTTCACACAATTGTGTCTTGTTTCTAGTTTTTGGGGAGATATTTGACGGCATTTCTCCTCAAGATGAACTGTCACCTAATTTGGTGCCGACTCCCCAAAACGAAAACTTCACACCTCACCATTAAGATGACTGTTATAAGGCAGTCAGCAGATTTTTGAGAGATTTTTTTACTAATCTTTCTGTAAATAGCTCGGATATAGTGCTGGTCGTTTAGGAAAAGTTTACCAGTTGTTGATCGATTTGAGACAATAACCAAGATAGGGAGTCTAAAGCTTGATTTGCTTGCAGCGTGCCTTGTTGGGAATCAATTAAAACTGTTGAGTAAAAAAAACGGTGATTAACTTTTTGCTCTCGCAGTTTTTGCTCTAATTCTTTGACTTTTAATTGTAGGTTTTGCCAGCTTTTTTGGTCAGAGACAACTAGATCGCATTTGCTGATAATAATGCCTAAATTAAACCTAGTTTTATTATGGTTAATTATCTCGATCAAGGTTTGAAAAATTCTCAGGTAATTATTATGCTTGTCTGAATCATTTAATAAACTTGCTGCTTCTAAAAACAGTAAACAAGCATTAGCCTGTAAAGCCATATTGACAAAGGCTAAATTATAGATTTGACAACTTTCTCCCGGTATATCCCACCAGCGAATTGTCGCTATTTTATCCGAGCGATCACCGCTTTTTTTCTCTAAACTAAAATCAAAGTTACTGATTTTTAAAGTGGCGGGGGGATATTGACCTGTTCTAGCGACATAATTGAGAATTTTTTCAATATCTTCTTCGCTTTCTTCCTCTTGAGATCTGAAGACAATATTAGCCGGATTTCCCGAAGTTGCTTGATTTTTGAAAGTCTGATAAGATGCCGCTAGGAAAACTGTTTTTCCTGCTCCTCTTTGACCGATACTGAGAACTGTATAAATTTTGTTTTCTTGGCTAAGATTTTCCTGATTGTTAGTCATTTTAAAACCTCTAAATTGAATGAAAAAACTTTTGCTGCGATGATTGTGTCTCTCAAGCAAACACAGACAAGAAAAATTGACTTGAGATTAGTTAATCTCCTTAGCTCAACAATCCCCTGCTACACTCTTGTAGTTATGCTGTCTGGAAAGATGATCGAGAAAGCTTATTAGTCATCTAATTAAGATGATTATATTTGTTTTGTCTGATCGGATCATCCCGGTTAGCCAAATCTTCACACAAAGTTACTATTCTAATAGTAATTGAACTTGCTCTCGGTGCTTGAGATGGAAATCTTGGGATTAAATTTTCCTGATTTTTAACGACAAAAGCCACGGTAAGTAGGGAGGCACAATTATTTGTAGGATGGGTTAGCGGTAGCGTAACATGAGCGGGCGTTGGGTTTCATGCTTCAACCCAACCTACGTTCATCTTATATTTAATTCCACCCACCCACTTAAATCCGTAGAGATTTTCTGGGTGTAGTTCTAAGTGATCTCATAGATAAAATAATAAACATACCCTAAAGCCCTCTGGTAAATGATCGATATAACTTGTTTAACACAAACGATAATTTTTGTCAATCTTTTTGTCAATTTAATTCCCTGATTCTCAAATAAAAACTATCGCTATTTACCAAAAACTAGAGAGACGTTGTTATAATCAACGTCTCTAGATCAGACTAAGCCAAGCTGTTTTAAACAGAGGATTGCTCACTAATTAACCGAATTATTGCCCACTTTAGTCAACGAAAATGCCATTTAAAACTCCTGAAATGATCGAAACCACGATCGAACCGAATAAAGCAGCAAAAAATGATTTTACCTCAAAGCCACGGATAAAATAGGAGGCTAAAGAAAAGGAAATGGCATTAACCACAAAAATAAATAACCCTAGGGTCAAAATAGTTAAAGGCAGGGTAAAAAGAATCAACAGGGGTCTAATAATAGCATTAATTAAACCCAAAGCGACAGCAGCTATCAAAGCCACGGTAAAATCTTTAATTTCTATACCGGGTACTATTCGCGCTGTAATCAATAAAGAGACGGCGGTAATCAACCAACGGAGGAAAAAAGATAACATAAGCCCATCCATCTAAGATAGTTCATCCTCATCTATTTTAATCGCCATCGCCCCTTAAAGGGGCGACAGTTTTCGGGAGATGGCAGCGAAAACCGACATTGACTGCTGCCGCTGCTCGAAAACCAGAGCGGGAACATAAGTAGCTGGTTATAATTAAATTAAAAATGGATTTTAGGTTCGATCCCCCCTGCCCCCCTTGATAAGGGGGGTGCCGATAGGCGGGGGGATCTGACACTGATAATAAACAGGAAGATTCCCTCGGACTATCACCCCCCAGAAAGAGGCAGCACTCAAGATGATATCTAGAAGAAATTTTAGCCAAAGCCAGCAAGTACCAATCGGTAAAACGAGAATTATTCAGGGAGCAACTGGCTTTTTAATGCTAATGAGTCTGCTTTCTCTCCTCTTAGCGCCACCTAGTTTAGCATCTCCTGAGCCACCTAATTCGGTTATCGCCGCCACCCGTCAAGATTTGAGTCGGAAAACCAAGATATCGGTTAATCGCTTGCAAATTCAAGCAGCACAACCACAAACCTGGCCCGATGGTTGTTTAGGATTAGCTAAACCGGGAGAATTCTGTACTCAAGCACTGGTGCAAGGATGGCGAATTATTCTGACTGATAACCAAAAAACTTGGGTTTATCGCACCAATAGCAGCGGCGCTAATCTTCGCTTAGAAAAGTAAATTTCTTTGGCTCTTTTCCGGCTGCTTTTTCGGCATCCTCAAAGCAGCGCTGTCCTGTCCGTTGGGGGATGAAAATCGGCTTAGAATGGCTCTAGGGTTTGTTTAAAGAATCTAGTCGTCTCTGGCAACGCTATTTAATTAATAATCCCAGTTTTTTGCTTTTTTTTGCCCTACAACTCCTGCGAGACTGGGAAAAGTAAACAGTAATCCAGTCATCAGTCCTCAACTATCGCTAAGATGAATAGGAGAAGGCAAAGTTTTATCTACGTTTAGGAGTTCCTGCTAAAGATGACACAAGCTACTCAGACTCAAGGAAAAGGAATTTTACTCAGTGAGGCTGCCCTCAAACACCTTACCATGCTCAAAGAGCAACAGGGCAAGGATTTATGTCTGCGCGTGGGTGTGCGTCAGGGTGGTTGTTCGGGAATGTCCTATATGATGGATTTTGAGCATCCTAGCAATATTGGCCCCCAAGATGAGGTTTTCGATTACGATGGCTTCAAAATTGTCTCTGATAAAAAAAGTCTGCTCTATCTCTACGGTCTCATGTTAGATTACAGCAACGCGATGATCGGCGGCGGTTTCCAATTCACTAATCCCAACGCCAGTCAAACCTGTGGCTGTGGTAAGTCTTTTGGCGTTTAATTATTTCTCTGGGGTGATACCTTTCACCCCCGCCTCCCAGAGGCAATTTTTTTTTGGCCAAAACCCTTGACAAAATCGGAGACTTGACATATACTTTTTATATAATGGGAATCCGTGCCTGCCTGCGAACCCTTCATTTTTAGGCTAGATACCCTCAATGCTAGGATAATTGCCCATGTCAGGACAAGCAAGCAATAAACCGCTTTTTTCTCAACACTATCTTGAGCATCGGCTGCCGGATTCTGGGGAATGGCAAGAGGATGTATCCGTGGCATTTTCCCGCTTAGAGAGTCTTTATCAACAAAAAAAGGCGATTTTGCCGACTCTTAACGAAGCGCAAACGGAAGCAGAATTAATACAACCGATTCTAGAAATTCTCGGTTTTAGTTATATACCGCAAGTAAGCAGTAGGGGAAAAGGAAGGTCAGAAAGGCCAGATTATGCCCTATTTGCCACAGAAAATGACCGTTATCAAGCCTATGCTCTCCAGAATAATGAAAGAGCCTTTTATAGTCAAGTTTTAGCGATCGCTGAGGCCAAATACTGGCAACGTTCTCTTAGTGACGTTTCTAAGAATGATCAGCGAGATATCTGGAAAAATAGTAATCCTTCCTTTCAGATCACCAATTATCTCACGGGGACGGGAGTAGATTGGGGTATTCTCACCAATGGTCGAGAATGGCGCTTATATTACCGTCAAGCGTCCTCCACAGCCACGGAATTTTATCTAGTGGACTTGATGGAACTATTAGAGGGGGGAGACCGGCAAAAATTTCGGTATTTCTGGTTATTTTTCCGTCAAGAGGCTTTTATTAAGGATATTCACGGTCAGAATTTCCTTGAACGCGTCCGGGAGGGGAGTACCACCTATGCCACCAGAGTGGGTAACGAGTTAAAAGAGTTAGTCTTCGATCGCATTTTTCCCGATATTTCTCAAGGTTTTGTATCATTAAATACAGACATACAGCCAGATTTATTGTATGAGGCGAGTTTATCCCTGCTGTATAAATTATTATTTCTTCTCTACGCAGAAGCGCGGGACTTGCTGCCGGTGAGGGGAGACTATCGCGATTACAGCTTATTGCAAAAGACGCGAGAAATTGCCGTTAAAATCGATCGTCAGCAGGTCTTTAGTGGCACCTCGACGGGAATATACGATGCTCTCCTCAGTTTATTTCGCATTGTCGATCGAGGGGATGCTAATTTAGCCGTACCTCGTTACAACGGGGGTTTATTTGACATGGAAGAAGGCCGGGTGAATTGTTTTCTCGGTCAATATAAGTTATCCGATGCGGTTTTAGCGCCCATTTTAGACAAGTTAGCACGTTTTGAGGGACAGCCGATCGACTATAGTTTTTTAGGTGTGCGACAGTTAGGATCAATTTACGAAGGATTACTGGAATATCGCATCGTGATTGAGGGGGAATCGGTACATCTGGAAAATGATCGGGGAGAAAGAAAAGCCACCGGTTCCTATTACACTCCCGATTATATTGTTAAATATATTGTCAGTCATACCCTCAAACCAATTTTAGAGCAAAGAGCGCGACAGTTCGGGGATGTGATGACAGAAATCGCCACCCGAAGACAAGAAAGCAGCGATAGACGTTTAGGAAATCTCAGTCAGCAGGGATTAGAAAAAGAGCTACAACGCTTAGAAAAAAAAGCGATCGCTACCTTACTTGATCTTAAACTCTGTGACCCCGCCATGGGAAGCGGACATTTTTTAGTGGAAGCAGTGGACTATCTCACCGATGAGTTAATCCAGATTCTCAATCTTTATCCCGAAGATAATCCCGTTTTAACCATGTTGGAAACCACCCGACAAAATATTATCGACAATCTCCGACAACAGGGAATTATTCTCGATTCTCCCACCCTTGAACCAACGCAATTATTACAGAGAGTGGTGATGAAGCGCTGTATTTATGGGGTGGATATCAATCCGATGGCTGTAGAATTGGCCAAGGTTAGTCTCTGGTTACATTCTTTCACAGTGGGCGCACCTTTGAGTTTTTTGGATCATCATTTACGTTGTGGTAATTCTCTGATCGGAACTACCGCCAAGGACGCAGAAGCCGCTATGATCGAGGAGGAAAGTGGTCAATTAACTCTTTTAACTGGCCCTTTTGTTGGGTTACTTCGGGCCGCGGAAATTATGCGGGGAATTAGTACCCTCAGCGATGCGACTTTTGCTGAAGTGGAAGCAAGCGAACAGTTATTCCGTGATTTTGATAGTCAAGCTAAACCCTACAAGCGTTTATTAGATGTTTTCCTTTCTCGCTTTTTTGGGGTTAAAACTGCTATCGAGTTTTTGCAGCGCTACGGTGGTAATATATCGGCAATTAATTGGGATAAGATACCCCGATCAGATCAAGGAATTTTAGACCAAGCAGCTAGTTTATATAAAAGTAAGCGCTTTTTTCATTGGGATCTGGAATTTCCTGAAGTTTTTATCGATCTTGATTCCGCTTCTTGGAAGGATAACCCCGGTTTTGATGCAGTAATCGGTAATCCTCCCTACGTTCGACAAGAAGGATTAAAAGATATTAAACCCTTTCTAAAAGAAAATTATCAATCTTTTCATGGAGTTGCCGATTTATACGTTTATTTTGTCGAAATGGGGTTACTATCCTTACAGCAAGGAGGTCACTTGGGTTTGATTATATCAAATAAATTTATGCGTGCTAATTATGGAACGAAATTAAGACAATTTCTAACCCAGCAAACAACTATAAAAGAAATTATCGATTTTGGAGAATTGCCTGTTTTTTCGGAAGCGGCAACTTTTCCATCTATTCTACTGATTGAAAATAATATTGTAGGTCAACAAAATGTTTTAGTATCAAAGATTAAGTCTCTCAAATTCAATAGTTTAATTGATGTGATTAATGATCTGTCATATTATGTATGTGAAAATAGCTTGTCTGTGGAAGGTTGGTCCTTAGCTAAAAATCAGATTGCTACAATTGTCGAAAAATTACAAAAAAAAGCTGTTTTTCTGAGTGAATATGTAAACAATCAGATTTATCTGGGAATTAAAACAGGATGTAACGAAGCATTTGTGATTGACAAAAATATCAAAGAATATTTAGTAAGAACTGACCCAAACAATCAACAATTTATCAAGTCTTTAATAGTAGGAGATGATTTGAGGAAATATGAAATCAAGAATCGGGACTTATATTTATTATTGATTCCCTGGGGATGGACAAAACAAAAAATAGATACAGATCAGGAAAAATTGGCTTGGAATTATCTTTCTTCAATATACCCTTCTCTTACTAAACATCTTGATGGTTTTGCAGAAAAAGCTAGAAAACGATGTGATCAAGGACAGTTTTGGTGGGAATTAAGATCTTGCACTTATTATGATATTTTTGAAAAACCTAAAATTATTTATCCAGATATTGCTAAAGAATTGCGCTTTACTTTAGATAATAATGGCTTTTACTCAATCAATACTACCTATTTAATTCCTAGCCAAAGTTATTATTTACTAGCTCTTTTAAATTCCAGCTTAATTTTCTTTTATATGTCTCAAAACAGTGCTGTATTGGGGGATACAGAGAAGCAAGGTAGATTAAGATTTTTTGGTCAATACATGGAGAACATCCCCATCCGAAAAATATCTTTTAACACCAATAGCGATCGCCGTCAACAGAGTTTAGAGAAACTTATCAAAAGTTATCAAGAAAAGCAAGAGATATTAAAAGAAATCGAGGAGCATATTAGGAGAGAGGAAACCGATATAGTCCATGATATTCTGGCCTACTTAGCAGAACAAATGATCGAGATAAATCGGGAAAAACAAAAAGAAATCAAAAGCTTTTTGAGATATTTAGAGAGAATAATCGGCAGTGCGATCGATAATTTAACCAACAAATCAAAAATCCAAAACTATCTCGGTGACTACCAAAAAAGCGAACCTCATCTTAGCTGCGATCAACTGTGGGAGATACTGAAAAAGAACAAAAAGAAAATTACCGTTAACTTACTCGATCGTCAAATACAGGAAACCCTAGAAAAAGAATATCAAACCAGTCTAGATAAACTTTTGCCCCTAAAACAACAATTAAGCGCCACCGATGAATTGATCGATCTAATTGTTTATAAACTCTATGGATTAAGCGAGGAAGAAATTAAAATTATTGAAGGGAGAGAGTGAAAAAAGAATAGAAATCTTCAAAAACCTTTAATAAGGACTAGAAGGAAAGGGGTTAATTTTCGGTGACTTCTATCAGATTACAACATCTGCTCGAAAACTTGACAGACGCGGGGTTGAAAGCGCTGACGGTGTTTTATTTTTAAAAAAGGGCGCATAAATTCGAGATAGCGAGGGTATAAACCGGAAGTATCGATGACTCGAATCGATCGCAATGTGCCTAATTCTAATTCCTTTTGAACCATCAATTCGGAAATCCCGGCAGCTGCCGAACTATTCTCGATGATTGCTTTCACCATTTCTCCCGTATTTAACAGCAAAGTTACCTTTAATGTCCGTAAATCGATGCCCCAATTCTGTAACGCTTCCTCGAATCTTTGTTGAGTTCCCGATCCCGATTCTCGCATTACCCAAGGGGTTTCCACTAATTCCGGCAATTCGATCGCTTCTCTTTTATACCAAGGATGAGAACGTCCGACAATAATTAATAGGCGATCGCTGCCGACGATCTCCTGTTCTAAACAATGTGTTAAATCACTCTTGACTTCTCCCTCGATTAATGCTAGGTCAAAACGTCCGTTAGCCGTACCCAGACAGATTTCTTCCGTATTAGCTAGGGTGCAATTGATCTTAATTGCCGGATAGCGCTCCTGAAAATCGCTAATTTTTGCCGGCAGCCAATAGTTACCAATAGTCAAACTCGACCCTAATTGTAGTTCTCCCCGTTGCAAGTCGTTGAATTCCGCCAATCCCCTTTCTGTCAAAGTTACCTGGGTGAGAATGCGTTGCGCTTCTAATTGCAGTAAACGTCCTGTTTCCGTGATCTCGATGTGACGACCGACGCGGTGGAATAATTTCACCCCGTATTCATTTTCTAGGGAGGCAATGGCGGCACTGACGGCCGGTTGGGTGATATATAAAGCTTCTGCTGCTTTGGTGAAGTGGAGATGTTCAGCAGTCGCTAGAAAGATTTCCAGTTGATCTAGGGTCATTCTGGCCATGGCAAGGGGTTTTCCGTCTCTATTGGTCTTTCCATCATTTTAATTTATTAAATCAACAAGAAAGAATATTTGATTTTATTAATGGCTCTTTCTAGAGTAGAAGTAGGGCGATCGAGATCAGAAGACCCGATTAAGGAAAAAAATCCTATGACTACCATGATTACTGCCATATCCACAGCAATAGCGGCCTTTATTGCCACTAATCTCGATGACATCCTGATTTTGACGATTCTTTTTACCCAGGTCAATAAACTTTTTCGCCGTCGTCATATCGTTATCGGTCAGTATTTAGGCTTTATCCTGCTGATTTTGGCGAGTTTAACTGGCTTTTTCGGGAGTTTCTTAATTCCGGCTCAGTGGATTCGTTTTCTCGGTCTGTTACCCGTGATTTTCGGGATTCGGAGTCTCTGGCAGCGAGAAGAAACCGAGACGGATAATAATGTGGAGATGGCTGTAGAATCAGCACCGTCTTCTCCTTTGCTGGCCTGGTTTTCCCCTCAAACCTGCTCTGTGGCGGCAATTACCATCGCCAATGGCAGTGATAATATCGGCATTTATCTGCCGCTGTTCGCTAGTAATACTTGGCCAAATTTAGTCACTATCGTCAGCGTTTTTCTGATCTTGGTGGGTGTTTGGTGTTTTACTGCTCATCAGTTAACTCAATTACCGGCGATCGCTAATTTAATTAGCAGTCACGGTAGCCACTTTGTCCCCTGTGTGCTGATCGGTTTGGGTGTGTTTATGATCAAGGAAAGTCTTCCCCTGGCTTTCTTGGCCTTATCCTTAAGCTATGGATGGGCGCTTCTCCAGCAGCAAGCAGAATCTATTTAGGGTTTGCGGCAAAAAGTTTTTCCTGGGGGCAGGGTGTAGGGTGTAGGGTGTAGGGTGTAGGGTGTAGGGTTTTACCCATTTTCAGGGAAAAAGTCCAGGGATTTTCCCCCCGATCACTCCAATGGCCAGTACTTTTGGATTTCAAAAAGGTCTAAAAGTCTTATCGAACAATGTTTTTAGATTTATTCAGCAAACCCTATTTAATTTTTGATTCAATACAAATACATCTAAAAAGAGATTTTAGATTTTTTCCATACCATCTATAACTCAAGTGTCATAGAATAACATCATCTTTTCAAGCGATCAACTTGAAACCGACCCCTAGTCATCTCGATCATGTTATTTTTTCTCAAATCACCAGTGACGGAAAGCAAGACCAGCATTAAACCGAAAAAAGTCAATCCCAATCGAGTCCGCGATCATCTGGCCAATGAACGCACCTATCTGTCTTGGATGCGAACGGCGATCGCATTAATGGGTTTTGGTATGGTTATCCTGCGCTTACGGGCCTTTCATCCTCCTCTGGTTCCCCGGCCCGGTTACGGCTGGAAATTGGGCTTAATGTTTGCTTTAGTGGGTTTATTGACCGTATTTTTGACCACGGCCCATTATTTTACAGTCAGACGAGATATAGATGAAGATACCTACGAACCAGCCGATCGATGGGTGCTACTATTTAGTTTAGCGATCGTTATTCTCGGTGCGGGAATTATCTATTTTGTCGCCACCAGTCCCGATCTGTTGATGGGTAGTATGATGACTTTCGAGTGAACTTTGAGGATTAGGTGGGTTGGAGTAAGCGCCAACTGACCGTGACTAGAACCGTATAAAGCAGTATTTTTAGGGCATTTTTGGGGAAATATTCCGATAATCTTGCTCCCACTACTACCCCCGGTATTCCACCCAACCAGATAGGAAGTACCAGATTCCAATCTACCGTTCCTAATCCCAGATGACCAATGGAAGTACAGGTTAAGAGGATGGACGCTTGCGATAGATCTGTACCGACTAATTTGCGAGAATCAAGCTGAAAAAAGGTCATCAAGACCAATGCAAATAAGGAACCACTGGAAATACTGGTTAAACCGACTAAATAGCCTAAAACTGCCCCCAATATCGTTGTTTTTATCTGACCCGATCGAGTGGTTAAATCTAATTTTGGCCAGGACCAAGGGGACAAATCGGGAAAAAACAAGGAGATTAGTAGTTCTAGGGCCGCTAGGACAGTCACGATCATCAAGACAAGACCGATGATATGGGGCAGCCATTGATCGAGATTGAGAGAGCTATTCTGCTGAAAATAGCAAAAACCGACTAATCCTAACAGAGAACCGGGTACACTGCCAATTACCAGCCATTTTACCACCTCTAACTCGATCGTTTGCTGTTGCCAGTGACGAACGGTGCCGACCACTTTCATCAACCCGGCCGCTACCACATCGGAACCCACTGCGGTGGTAGCGGGAACCTGAAATACAAAGATCAATAGGGGTGTAATCAAGGTTGACATCCTCGCCGCCCTAAAAGTGCGGCGATTCCTAAACCTCACGATTTAAGTTTCTGCTTCCACCACCGTCGCATACCACAGTTAAAAAACCATGTACTGTCTTACACAGAGTCCACAGACTTTCGCCCCATTTCAG